>NZ_JBVJVY010000007.1:61886-124284 GCF_055603265.1 Streptomyces sp. NPDC037288 | reverse complement strand
CCCCCCCCCCCCCCCCCCCCCCCCCCCCCCCCACCCCCCCCCCCCCCCCCCCCCCACCCCCCCCGCGGCCCCCCCCCCCCCCCCCCCCCCCCCCCCCCCCCCCTCGTGGAAGCCGTGGGTGCGCTCAGCTCTCCGCGCCGGCCGGCTCGCGGGTCGCGACGGGGCCCCCGGCCATCTTGAGGGGCTTCGGGTCCGCGCCGAGACCCATCGCCTTCATGATGCCGCCGACCACAGCGCCGCCGAGGATGAGCACCATGCCGGCCCAGAAGCCGACGGTGTTGGCCATCACCATGAAGGCGCCCGCGACGCAGAAACCGATGAAGGAAATGATGACACCGGTCCAGGCGGCCGGGGTGTGACCGTGGCCGTGGCTGCTGCCCGCCATGTCTGTGCTCCTCGTTGCTGTGTACGTGTCCCAGGGGAGCGTCGTACGGGTCGTACCGCTCCGAGCCCGCCCGTCACTGTCCGAGCCGGACGCTCGCCGTCCATTGTCCCGTACGTACGCGGGTGCCGGACGCGGGGGTGGCGTCTGTTCCGCCACACCCGCGGTGGGGTCAGGCTCCCGTCGGGTCCTCGCCCCGGTCCAGGGCCTTCCAGATCTCCTCGGGCCGCTCCGGGTCGGCCGGCCGGGCCTTGCGGCGCGGGCGGTCGGTGCCGCGCTCGTAGCGGCCGGACATGGCGGGCCACAGGCTGCCGTAGCGCAGCGCGAGCAGCCCGGCGAGCAGGATCAGCGCGCCGCCGACGGCCGCGACGTACGGCCAGCCGGTGTGGCTGAGCGCGGCGACGGTGGCGGAGGTGTCCCCGCTGGCCTGGGCGGCCTTCTCGTCCAGCGCGGAGTTGTCGGAGGCGGCGACGAGGGCGGCGGCGGTGATGCCGGCTCCGGACAGCGCGAGCAGCCCGGCGACGACGAGCCGGCCGGCCCTGCGGACGGCGAAGACGGCGACGAGCGCGGCCAGGCCCACTATGGCGAGGGCCGCGGGGACGCCCGTGACGTCGCTGCCCCTGGCGGTGAGCGGGAACGCGCCGCCGGCGACCGTCGCGGTGCCCTCCGCCCAGCGCTGCCGGGTCGCGAGCAGCGCCACGGCCGCGCCGAGCGCGCCGCACAGGAGGGCGAGGGCGAGGCTCCGGCGGCCGGACCGGGTGGGTCCGGCCGCTTCCGGGCGGGGGTGAGGTACAGCAGCAGTCATGTACTCCACTATCGCGTCAACCGCCGGGAACCGGGACACCGGGGCTCCCGACAACCCGAACACCGCCCCGCCGATCGCGGCCACCTGCGCGCCGGGCGGCGCCCCGTCCTCCGGGTCGGACCCTACGAGCCGAGCCTGTTGGCCGTGTGCACCGCGCGGAGGACCGCCGCCGCCTTGTTGCGGCACTCCTGGTCCTCCGCCACCGGGTCGGAGTCGGCGACGATGCCTGCTCCGGCCTGGACGTAGGCCGTGCCGTCCCGCAGGAGGGCCGTACGGATGGCGATCGCCGTGTCGGAGTCGCCGGCGAAGTCCAGGTAGCCGACACAGCCGCCGTACAGGCCGCGCCGGGACGGCTCCAGTTCGTCGATGATCTGCATCGCGCGGGGCTTGGGCGCGCCGGAGAGGGTGCCCGCCGGGAAGCAGGCGGTGAGCACGTCGAAGGCCGTACGGCCCGCGGCGACCCGGCCGGTGACCGTGGACACGATGTGCATCACGTGCGAGTAGCGCTCGATGGACATGAAGTCCACCACCTCGACCGAGCCGGGCTCGCAGACCCGGCCGAGGTCGTTGCGGCCGAGGTCGACGAGCATCAGGTGCTCGGCCCGCTCCTTGGGGTCGGCGAGCAGCTCCTCGGCGAGGGCCTGGTCCTCCTGCGGGGTGGCCCCGCGGGGGCGGGTGCCGGCGATGGGGTGGACCATCGCCCGCCCGTCCTCGACCTTCACCAGGGCTTCGGGGGACGAGCCGACGACGTCGAACCCGTCGAGGCGGAACAGGTACATGTACGGCGAGGGGTTCGTGGCCCGCAGGACACGGTAGACGTCCAGGGCGCTCGCCGTGCACGGGGTCTCGAAGCGCTGCGAGGGCACGACCTGGAAGGCCTCGCCCGCGCGGATGCGCTCCTTGATGTCCTCGACGGCCACCTGGAAGTCCGGGCCGCCCCAGAGTGCGGTGTACTCGGGCAGCTCGGAGGGCGGCAGGACGGCGGGCGGCTGGGCGACCGCGCGCGTGAGGTCGGCCTCCATGGCGTCGAGGCGGGCCACGGCGTCGGCGTGGGCCTCGTCCACCCCGGTGTCGAGGTCGTTGTGGTTGATCGCGTTGGCGATCAGCAGGACCGAGCCCTCCCAGTGGTCCATGACGGCGAGGTCGCTGGTCAGGAGCATGCTCAGCTCGGGGAGCCGCAGGTCGTCGCGCTCGCCGGGGCCGATCTTCTCCAGGCGGCGGACGATGTCGTACCCCAGGTAGCCGACCATGCCGCCGGTGAAGGGCGGCAGGCCCTCCTGGTGGGGGGTGTGCAGGGCCTGGATCGTCGCCCGCAGGGCGGCCAGCGGGTCACCCTCGACGGGGACGCCGACCGGCGGGGTGCCGAGCCAGTGGGCCTGTCCGTCGCGCACGGTCAGCGTGGCGGCGCTGCGGACTCCCACGAAGGAGTAGCGGGACCAGGAGCGGCCGTTCTCGGCGGACTCCAGCAGGAAGGTGCCTGGGCGCTCCGCGGCGAGCTTGCGGTAGAGCGCGACCGGGGTGTCGCCGTCGGCGAGGAGCTTGCGCGTGACGGGGATGACGCGCCGGTCGGTGGCGAGCTTGCGGAAGGTCTCGAGGTCCATGACGGCTGACCTTACTGATCGGATGCCGGAGCGGCGGAATCCGCGTCCTTGAGGAGCACGTCCTCGTCGAAGCACGTGCGCGCGCCGGTGTGGCAGGCCGCGCCGAGCTGGTCGACCTTGACCAGCACGGTGTCGGCGTCGCAGTCCAGCGCGACCGACTTCACCCACTGGACGTGGCCCGAGGTGTCGCCCTTGACCCAGTACTCCTGGCGGCTGCGGGACCAGTAGGTGCAGCGGCCGGTGGTCAGCGTGCGGTGCAGCGCCTCGTCGTCCATCCAGCCGAGCATGAGCACCTCACCGGTGTCGTACTGCTGGGCGATGGCGGGCAGGAGACCGTCCGAGCTGCGCTTGAGGCGGGCGGCGATCTCCGGGTCGAGGCTGCTGGGGGGAACACTGCGGCGCGAACCGCCTCGATCAGGGGCGGTGGTCGGGCGACGGGCGGGAGTCCCGGTCGTACTGGTCATGCGTGCCATTGTGCCGCGCGGCACCGACAGTGACCGGCTCCGTCCATTGGGCGGACCTTCCACGGAGTCGTAGGCTGACTGCATGTCGACCTTTGCCAAGCGTGAACGGCTGCTGCTCGCCGACCTCTTGGAGACCGTCGGTCCGGACGCCGAGACCCTCTGCGAGGACTGGCGCACCCGGGACCTGGCCGCGCATGTGATCGTGCGCGAGCGTCGTCCGGACGCGGCCGGGGGCGCGCTGATCAAGCAGCTCGCGCCGCGCCTGGAGAAGGTGATGGCCGAGTACACCGCGAAGCCGTACGAGGAGCTGATCCAGCTGATCCGTACCGGCCCGCCGCGCTTCTCGCCGTTCCAGCTCAAGCAGGTCGACGAGGCGGCCAACATCGTCGAGTTCTACGTCCACACCGAGGACGTCCGCCGCGCCCAGCCGGACTGGAGCCCGCGTGAGCTGGACCCGGTCTTCCAGGACGCCCTGTGGTCCCGGCTGGAGCGCACCGCGCGGCTGGTGGCCCGGAGGGTGCCGACGGGGCTGGTGCTGCGCCGCCCGGACGGGCAGACGGCGGTGGCGCACCGGGGGGCTCCGGTGGTGACGGTGACCGGAGAGCCGTCGGAGCTGCTGATGTTCGCGTTCGGCCGGCAGGACGCGGCGAAGGTGCAGGTGGACGGCGAGGCGGACGCGATCGCCAAGCTGCACGAGGCCAGGCAGCTGGGCCTGTGACCAGCTCGGCCGGAGGAGTGAACCGCGGTCAGCCGGGGAGTTCCGCGCGGCGCAGGTCCGGCACGGCGAGGGCGACGAGGCCGCCGAGGCCGCAGACGGCGGCGCTGACCACGTAGACCGGCCCGAGCCCCCAGGCGCCGATCGCGGCGGCGGCGACGGGCATGCTCAGCGGGGTGAGGCCGAGGCTGATCAGGCTGGAGACGGCGGTGACGCGGCCCAGGCGGGCGGGGTCGGACAGGGTCTGCAGCAGGGCTCCGCACAGGGCGCCGCTGAGCCCGGTGAGCAGGCCGACGAGCAGCGCAGTGGCGACGGCCGCGGCCAGGGTCGGTACGAAGGCGAGGGCGCCCTTCTGTCGGCAAGAAGGCCCCGGCCGCGCAAGGCGGCCGGGGCCCGAGCTCAGCGCGGCGTCACCGCACCGGGTGCCCGGCCTCCCGCAGCGTCTGCTTCACCTCGCCGATCCTCAGGTCGCCGAAGTGGAAGACCGACGCGGCCAGTACCGCGTCCGCGCCCGCCTGGACGGCCGGCGGGAAGTGGGCCAGCGCGCCGGCGCCGCCGGACGCGATCACCGGGACGGTCACGTGCTTGCGAACGGCCGCGATCATCTCCAGGTCGTAGCCGTCCTTGGTGCCGTCCGCGTCCATCGAGTTCAGCAGAATCTCGCCCGCGCCCAGCTCGGCCGCCCGGTGTGCCCACTCCACCGCGTCGATGCCGGTGCCGCGCCGGCCGCCGTGGGTCGTCACCTCGAAGGAGCCCGACTCGGTGCGGCGGGCGTCCACCGACAGCACGAGCACCTGCCGGCCGAAGCGTTCGGCGATCTCGCGGATCAGGTCGGGGCGGGCGATCGCGGCGGTGTTCACGCCCACCTTGTCGGCGCCCGCCCGCAGCAGCTTGTCCACGTCCCCGGCCGTGCGGACACCGCCGCCGACCGTCAGCGGGATGAACACCTGCTCGGCGGTGCGGCGCACCACGTCGTACGTCGTCTCCCGGTTGCCCGAGGACGCGGTGATGTCCAGGAACGTCAGCTCGTCGGCGCCCTCGGCGTCGTACACCTTCGCCATCTCGACGGGGTCGCCCGCGTCGCGCAGGTTCTGGAAGTTGACGCCCTTGACGACCCGGCCGTTGTCCACGTCCAGGCAGGGGATGACTCGGACCGCCAGGGTCATGAAGTCACAGCTCCTTACAAGGCCTTCAGCCTCTGAAGGCCTCTAGTTCCACTTCGACCAGGATGCGCGGGTCGACGAAGCCCTCGACGACCAGCAGGGTCGAGACCGGGCGTACGGAGTCGAAGATCTCCTTGTGCGCCCGGCCGACGGCGTCCACGTCCCGCACATGGGTCAGGTACATCCGCGTCCGGATGACGGAGTCGGTGCCGAGTCCGAACTCGCCGATCGCCTCCATGGCGCTGGTGAAGGCCACCTTGGCCTGTTCGTACGGATCGCCCTCGCCGTACAGCACATCGCCCCGGAAGGACGTCGTGCCCGCCACCAGCACACGGTCGCCCGCCGCCACGGCCCGTGCGAAACCGAAACTCTCTTCCCAGGGACTTCCGCTCTGCACGCGCCGCACGGCATCGGACGTCATGACACTGTGTCCAAGTTCAAGACGTAGCCTCCAAGGCCTCTTCCAGGGTGAACGCCTTCGCGTACAGGGCCTTCCCGACGATGGAGCCCTCGACACCGAGGGGTACCAGCCCGGCGATGGCGCGCAGGTCGTCCAGGGACGACACGCCGCCCGAGGCCACGACCGGGCGGTCCGTCGCCGCGCACACGTTCTTCAGCAGCTCCAGGTTCGGGCCCTGCAGTGTGCCGTCCTTGGCGATGTCGGTGACGACGTAGCGGGCGCAGCCCTCCTTGTTGAGGCGCTCCAGCGTCTCGTAGAGGTCACCGCCGTCGCGGGTCCAGCCACGGCCGCGCAGGGTGGTGCCGCGCACGTCCAGGCCGACGGCGATCTTGTCGCCGTGCTCGGCGATGACCTTGGCGACCCACTCCGGGGTCTCCAGCGCCGCCGTGCCCAGGTTCACGCGCGTGCAGCCCGTGGCCAGGGCGGCGGCCAGGGAGGCGTCGTCGCGGATGCCGCCGGACAGCTCCACCTTGATGTCCATCGCCTTGGCGACCTCGGCGATCAGCTCCCGGTTGTCCCCCGTGCCGAACGCGGCGTCCAGGTCGACCAGGTGCAGCCACTCGGCGCCGGAGCGCTGCCAGGCGAGGGCGGCCTCCAGCGGGGAGCCGTAGGAGGTCTCGGTCCCGGACTCGCCGTGCACGAGGCGGACGGCCTGGCCGTCACGGACGTCGACGGCGGGGAGGAGTTCGAGCTTGGCCATGGTCTACAGGGTTCCGATCCAGTTGGTGAGGAGCTGGGCACCGGCGTCGCCGGACTTCTCGGGGTGGAACTGGGTGGCCCACAGGGCGCCGTTCTCCACGGCGGCCACGAACGGCTTGCCGTGCGTCGACCAGGTGACCTTGGGGGCCTCGATCACCGGGTTGTGCGTCTGAAGGGCCCAGTCGTGGACGGCGTAGGAGTGCACGAAGTAGAAGCGGGCGTCGGCGTCCAGGCCGGCGAACAGCTGCGAGCCGGCCGGGGCCTCGACGGTGTTCCAGCCCATGTGGGGCACGACGTCGGCCTGGAGCGGCTCGACCGTGCCGGGCCACTCGTCCAGGCCCTCGGCCTCCACGCCGTGCTCGATGCCGCGCGCGAACAGGATCTGCATACCGACGCAGATGCCCATCACGGGCCGCCCGCCGGACAGCCGACGGTCCACGACCCAGTCACCGCGGGCGGCGCGCAGGCCCTGCATGCAGGCGGCGAACGCACCGACGCCCGGTACCAGCAGGCCGTCGGCGTTCATGGCCTCGTCGAAGTCGCGCGTTATCTCGACATCGGCGCCGACGCGCGCGAGGGCACGCTCGGCAGAGCGGACGTTGCCGAAGCCGTAGTCGAAGACGACGACCTTTTTCGTGGCAGCGCTCAATTCCACACCTCCAGCCGCATGACGCCCGCGACGAGGCACAGTCCCGCGCCGATGGAGAGCAGCACGACGAGGCTCGTGGGCATCTTCTGCTTGACGAAGGAGATGATGCCGCCGACCAGGAACAGACCGACGACGATCAGCAGGGTCGAAAGACCGTTCATGGGTTTACAGCGCGCCCTTCGTGGAGGGGAGGATGCCGGCCGCGCGCGGATCGCGCTCGGAGGCGTACCGCAGCGCCCGTGCCAGGGCCTTGAACTGGCACTCCACGATGTGGTGCGCGTTGCGCCCGTAGGGCACGTGCACGTGCAGCGCGATCTGCGCCTGGGCCACGAAGGACTCCAGGATGTGCCGGGTCATCGTGGTGTCGTACTCGCCGATCATCGGCGCCATGTTCTCGGGCTCGGTGTGCACGAGGTAGGGCCGGCCGCTCAGGTCGACCGTCACCTGCGCCAGCGACTCGTCCAGGGGAACCGTGCAGTTGCCGAAGCGGTAGATGCCCACCTTGTCACCGAGCGCCTGCTTGAAGGCGGCGCCGAGCGCGAGGGCGGTGTCCTCGATGGTGTGGTGGGAGTCGATGTGCAGGTCGCCGTCGGTCTTCACGGTCAGGTCGAACAGACCGTGGCGGCCGAGCTGGTCGAGCATGTGGTCGTAGAAGCCGACGCCGGTGGCGATGTCGGTCCGGCCGGTGCCGTCGAGGTCTATCTCGACGAGGACCGAGGTCTCCTTGGTGGTGCGCTCCACGCGTCCAACGCGGTTCATGCCTTACAGCTCCTTCTTCAGTTCCCGGACCGCGTCGAGGAACGCGTCGTTCTCCTCCGGGGTTCCGGCGGAGACCCGCAGCCACCCCGGTACGCCGTTGTCCCGGACCAGGACGCCCCGGTCGAGGATCTTCTGCCAGGCCTCGTGGGCGCTCTCGAACCGGCCGAACTGCACGAAGTTCGCGTCGGACTCGGTGACCTGGTAGCCGATCGCGCGCAGCTCGGCGACCAGCCGGTCCCGCTCGGCCTTCAGCTGCTCGACGTACTTCAGCAGCGTGTCGGTGTGCTCCAGGGCGGCCAGCGCGGTCGCCTGGGTGATCGCCGACAGGTGGTACGGCAGCCGGACGAGCTGGACGGCGTCCACCACCGCCGGGTCGGCGGCGAGGTAGCCGAGGCGCAGGCCCGCCGCGCCGAACGCCTTGGACATGGTCCGGGAGACGACCAGGTGGGGGCGGCCTTCCAGGAGCGGCAGCAGCGAGTGGCCGTGACTGAACTCGATGTAGGCCTCGTCCAGGACCACCATCGAGGGCTTGGCCGCCTGGGCCGCCTCGTACAGCGCGAGTACCGTCTCCGGTGGGACCGCGTTGCCGGTGGGGTTGTTGGGGGTGGTGATGAAGACGACGTCCGGCTTGTGCTCGGCGATCGCCCGCTCGGCGGCGGCGAGGTCGATCGTGAAGTCCTCGCCCCGGGGACCCGGGATCCAGCCCGTGCCGGTGCCGCGCGCGATGAGCGCGTGCATCGAGTACGACGGCTCGAAGCCGATCGCCGTACGGCCCGGCCCGCCGAAGGTCTGCAGCAGCTGCTGGATGACCTCGTTGGAGCCGTTGGCGGCCCACACGTTCTCGATGCCGAGCGGGTACTTCCCGGTCTTCGTCAGGTACGCGGCCAGCTCCGTGCGCAGCTGGACCGCGTCCCGGTCGGGGTAGCGGTTCAGGTCGCGGGCGGCCTCCCGCACCCGCTCCGCGATCCGCTCGACCAGCGGCTCGGGCAGCGGATAGGGGTTCTCGTTGGTGTTCAGCCGTACGGGGACGTCCAACTGGGGCGCGCCGTAGGGGGACTTGCCCCGCAGCTCGTCCCGTACGGGAAGATCGTCGATCCTCACGTCGCTCACTTGCTCTCGGGTACCTTCCAGCCGAACCTCGCCTTGATCGCCGCGCCGTGCGCGGGCAGGTCCTCCGCCTCCGCCAGCGTCACCACGTGGTGCGCGACCTCGGCCAGCGCGTCCTTCGTGTAGTCGACGATGTGGATACCGCGCAGGAAGGACTGCACGGACAGGCCCGAGGAGTGGCAGGCGCAGCCACCGGTGGGCAGGACGTGGTTGGACCCGGCCGCGTAGTCGCCGAGCGAGACGGGGGCCCAGGGCCCGATGAAGATCGCTCCCGCGTTCTTCACCCGGTCGGCCACCGCGGCGGCGTCGGCGGTCTGGATCTCCAGGTGCTCGGCACCGTACGCGTCGACGACCCGCAGGCCCTCCTCGATGCCGTCGACCAGCACGATCGCGGACTGCCGGCCCTTCAGCGCGGGCACGATCCGGTCCTCGACGTGCTTGGTGGCGGCGACCTGCGGCTCCAGCTCCTTCTCCACCGCCTGGGCCAGCTCGACGGAGTCGGTGACCAGCACGGCCGCCGCGAGCGGGTCGTGTTCGGCCTGGCTGATCAGGTCCGAGGCCACGTGCACCGGGTCGGCGGTGTCGTCCGCGAGGATCGCGATCTCGGTCGGGCCGGCCTCGGCGTCGATCCCGATCTTGCCGGTGAAGAAGCGCTTGGCGGCGGCGACCCAGATGTTGCCGGGGCCGGTGACCATGTTGGCGGGCGGGCAGGACTCGGTGCCGTAGGCGAACATCGCGACGGCGGTGGCGCCGCCGGCCGCGTAGACCTCGTCCACGCCGAGCAGCGCGCACGCGGCGAGGATCGTCGGGTGCGGGAGGCCGCCGAACTCGGCC
This sequence comes from Streptomyces sp. NPDC037288, assembly GCF_055603265.1. Lineage (NCBI taxonomy): Bacteria > Bacillati > Actinomycetota > Actinomycetes > Kitasatosporales > Streptomycetaceae > Streptomyces > Streptomyces sp. NPDC037288. The sequence continues at coordinate 114,646 of NZ_JBVJVY010000007.1, read as the reverse complement.
TGGGGCGGGGAGGCGAGCGCGATGGACGCGACGCCTGCCTCCTGCGCCGGTACGGCGTTCATGATCACGGACGAGGGGTAGACGGACCGGCCGCCCGGCGCGTACAGCCCGACGCGCTCGACCGGCACCCACTTCTCGGTGACGGAGCCGCCGGGCACGACCTGGGTGGTGTGCGTGCTGCGGCGCTGTTCGCGGTGGACCAGGCGGGCGCGGCGGATGGACTCCTCCAGCGCGGCACGCACGGCCGGGTCGAGGGCCTCCAGCGCGTCGGTGAGCGCCTGGGCCGGGACACGGACCGATTCCAGCCGTACTCCGTCGAACTTCTCGGCGAAGTCGATCAGCGCCGCGTCGCCCCGATGATGCACGGCCTCGCAGATCGGGCGCACCTTCTCCAGGGCGGCCTGAACGTCGAAGTCGGCTCGGGGCAGCAGGTCGCGCAGGGCGGGGCCCTCGGGAAGGGCGTCGCCGCGCAGATCGATTCGGGAAATCACAGTCCCAATTCTCTCAGACCGGCGTCGCGGGCCGTTGGCGCGTATCAATGGCTGATACAGAACGTGGCCGAACTCGGAAGATCACCTTCACGTCTAGTGTTCCGGGCGTCACTGAGCGGGCATGAACGGCTGTACGAAAGTACGGGACCAGGAGAGGACAAAGGTGACCGAGGGGGCCGGCTTCGGCGCCGGAGACCTGCCGGACGAGCTGACCGCGGCCGAGGCCGGCATGTGGCAGGCCTTCCGCAACGGCACGGTGTACGACCTGAGCAGCGGGGACGCCGTCGTGGACGACCCGCACGGCGGGCATCCCTGGGGCCCGGAGCGCGCGGTGCGGGCGCGGATCGTGGCCTGGTTGCTGCTGGACGGTCCGCCCGCGCTCGCGGGCCGGGTGTCCTCGCTGAAGCTGACCGGCGTGCGGATCACCGGCACGCTGGACCTCTCGGGCGGCACGGTACAGCCCTACGTCGAACTGCGCGGCTGCCGCTTCGACCAGGAGGTCCTGCTGCCGGAGGCCCGGTTCACGACCTTGCGCATGGTGGACTGCGCGGTGCCGCGCCTGGAGGCGGCCCGGGTGCACACCGAGGGCGATCTGCATCTGCCGCGCTGCCGCTTCCAGCACGGCGTCCGGCTGACGGACGCGCACATCGGCACCGATCTGCTGCTCAACCAGGCGGTCGCGCACCGCGACCGCAGCGGGCGGTCGATCGCGGCGGACGGCCTGACGGTCGGCCAGGACCTGCAGGCGGAGCTGCTGGAGTCGCACGGCGAGCTGAGCCTGCGTGCCGCGCAGGTCGGCGTCTCGCTCAGCCTGCGCGGCGCGAACCTCGACAATCCGTACTCCCGCTACGCCCTGAACGCCCCCCAGCTGACCGTCGAGCGCACCCTGTACCTGACCCCGGCCGGCGTGGGCAGCCCGCTGCTGAGCGGCACGACACCCGCGCGCGGGACACGGATCCAGCCGTTCGAGTGCCGGGGCGGGCTGCGGCTGGACGACGGACGGTTCGGGGACGCCGTCGACCTGGAGCGGGCGCGGTTCGACCTCACCGACGACCAGGTGCTGTCGATGCGCCGGGTGCAGACGCCGGAGCTGCGCTTCCTCGGGGACGCCCCGCAGTGCGGCCAGGTCCTGCTGTCGGGTGCGCGGATCGTCAACCTGGTGGACCGCGCGGCCAGCTGGCCGGGCCCGGGCAGCCTGCACATGGGCGGCTTCACGTACGAGAACCTGGTCCCGCGGGGCCCGTTCCCGCTGACCCGGCGGCTGGAGTGGGTGGCGGCGGCCACCGCCGAGTACAACCCGGAGCCGTACGAGCGGCTGGCCGCCGTGCTGCGGGCGGCCGGGGAGGACGAGGACGCCCGGGAGGTGCTGCTCGCCAAGCAGCGCCGGCGCCGCGAGACGCTGCCACCGGCCGCCAAGGTCTGGGGATACGTACAGGACTGGACGGTCGCCTACGGCTATCGGCCGGGCCGGGCGGCGGTGTGGATGGCGGTGCTGTGGGCGGCGGGCACGCTGGCGTTCGCACACGCGGACCATCCGCCGATGAGCCACGACGGCCACCCGTACTGGAGCCCGGCCCTGTTCACGCTGGACCTGCTGCTGCCGGTGATCGACCTCGGCCAGGCCGGCCAGTGGCAGCTGCGCGGCGCCTGGCAGTGGCTGGCGGCCGTGATGATCCTGCTCGGCTGGATCCTGGCGACGACGGTGGCGGCGGGGGCGACCCGGCTGCTGAGACGGGGCTGACCGGGGCACCCCGACCCGAACAAAAGTTGAACAGTCACCCTTTACCGGCCCTTGACCCGGGACCGTACAACTTTCGGCGACTTCCGCCAACCCTCTGGCGCGCCGTCGACCTGCGGTCTTTCAATGGTCGACACCATGGCTCTGCTGCCTTCGTTCATCCGCCCCACCCGGATGACCAAACGTTCCGCACGCCCGGCCGGCCGTCCGCCGTCCGGGGACGAGGCCGTGCTCGACGCGCCCGACGACCGGCTCTCGCCCGCGCTGGTCGCGGCCGGCCGGGGCGAGTACGACGCCGCGGCCCGCCTGCTGGCCGCCACCCGCGCCGCAGCCGCCTGGGAGAACCACGACCGGTATGTACGGCGCATGGCCGCCTTCGCCGGCTCGCGCGGCGAGTGGTTCGAGGCCTGGCGCGCGGCCACCCCGGAAGACCCCGGCCTGCTGGTGGTCCGGGCGCAGCTGGCGGTGGACCGCGTCTGGCCCTCGCCGGCCCGCGCCGAGCTGCTGCGCGAGGTGAGCCCGCTGATCACCGCCGCCGCCCGTGCCGACGACCGCGACCCGGTGCCCTGGCGGATCGCGCTGGACCACGCGCGCGGCTCGCGGGCCGGCCACCGGTACTTCGAGGAACTGTGGGAGGCGGCCGTCCGGCGCGCCCCGCACCACTACGGCTGTCATGTGGGCGCACTGCGCTACCTGGCCGCCTCCTGCTGCGTCCGGTGGGGGGACACCCCGCACACCCCGCGTGCCTCGCACCGCGAGTGCCTCGACTTCGCCGACCAGGCCGCGCAGGACGCCCCGGCCGACGCGCTCGTCCAGGCCCTGCCGGCCCGGGCCGCGTTCGGCTACCTGACCGACGGCTGCGGCTCGGAGGTCCCGCGCGCCCGGCTGGACGCCGCGGCCGACCGGGCGCTCGCGCTGTCCGCCCGTTTCCCGGCGGCCGACCCGTGGCCCGCCGAGATCCGCAACAAGCTCCTGTACGTCCTGATGCGCCTGGACCGCTGGGAGGACGCCCGCGCCCAGCTGAGCCTGATCGGCCCGTACGCCACGTCCTTCCCCTGGGAGCGTTTCTCCGACGACCCCCTCGGCCACTTCCTGAGGCTGCGCGAGCACCTGCTGACGCCGGGGCCCCGGCCCGTCCCCGCGGGGCTGATGACCTGGCCGCCGGGCCCGCTCGATGAGCGCGGCGGACACGACCGCGCCGGTGACCACTAGGCTGGGGCGCCGTGACCACCGTCCGTCTCCCGCTCTTCCCGCTGAACACAGTGCTGTTCCCGGGACTCGTGCTGCCGCTGAACGTCTTCGAGGAGCGCTATCGCGCCCTGATGCGCGAGCTGCTCAAGACCCCGGAGGACGAGCCACGCCGGTTCGCCGTCGTGGCCATCCGCGACGGCCACGAGGTGGCGCCGAGCGCCCCCGGCATGCCGGACCCCACGGCACAGCCCGAACGCGGGCCGGCCGCGGGCTTCGGCCCGGACCCGCTCAAGGCCTTCCACGGGGTGGGCTGTGTGGCGGACGCGGCGACCATCCGGGAGCGGGCCGACGGCACGTTCGAGGTGCTGGCGACGGGTACGACCCGGGTACGGCTGCTCTCGGTCGACGCGTCGGGCCCGTTCCTGACGGCTGAACTGGAGGAGCTGGAGGAGGAGCCGGGCGACGAGGCGGGCGCACTGGCCGAGGGGGTGCTGCGCTCCTTCCGCCAGTACCAGAAGCGGCTGGCGGGGGCCCGCGAGCGCTCGCTGTCCACGGGCGCGGACCTGCCCGACGACCCGTCGGTGGTGTCCTACCTGGTGGCGGCGGCGATGGTGCACGACACGCCGACCAAGCAGCGGCTGCTCCAGGCTCCCGACACCGCGTCCCGGCTGCGGGACGAGCTGAAACTCCTTCGCGGGGAGACGGCCATCATCCGTAGCCTGCCGTCACTGCCCGCGTTCGAGCTGACGCGGGCGCCGACCAGTCTGAACTGAGAGACCAGCACGCACCGATGGCGAAGAAGCCGAAGAAACAGCAGCAGTCCGGGGGCACCCCCGCGACGGTCGCCCTGACGTCGGCCGGCATGGACTTCACGGTCCACTCCTACGACCACGACCCCTCCCACCCCTCCTACGGCGAGGAGGCCGCCGAGGCCATGGGCGTCTCCCCCGACCGCGTCTTCAAGACCCTGGTGGCGGACGTCGACGGCGCCCTGACGGTGGCGGTGGTGCCGGTGTCCGGCTCCCTCGACCTGAAGGCCCTGGCGGCGGCGGTGGGCGGCAAGCGGGCGACGATGGCCGACCCGACGCTGGCGGAGCGGACCACGGGGTACGTACGGGGCGGCATCTCACCGCTCGGCCAGCGCAAGAGACTCCCGACGGTCCTGGACGACTCCGCGACGGCCCACGAGACGATCTGCGTGTCGGCCGGCCGCCGGGGTCTCGAGGTGGAGGTGTCCCCGGGGGATCTGGCGACGCTGACAAGCGCCGTCCTGGCGCCCATCGGCCGGGGGCTGACGGGCGGAACGGGACCCTGGGCTGACGGGCGGAACGGGACCCTGGGCTGACGGGCGGAACGGGACCCGGGGCTGACGGGCGGAACGGGACCCGGGGCTGACGGGCGGAACGGGGGCCGGGGCCGCCCGGGCCGGTGCCCATGCGGTTACGGCTGCTGCGGATACGGCAGTTCCGGGTCCCGGGGGCCGAACAGGGCCGTGAGCCCGAGGTGGGCCAGCAGCGCGCCCAACGGCCACGCCAGCAGCGCGCCCTTCGCCCCCAACTTCAACGGCGCCGAGAAGGTGACCCCCCTCCCCACGGCCTTCGCGTGCGCGAGCACATCGGACTGGGGGCCCAGCCACGCCCCCAGCCGCCACGCCAGCAACGAACCGAGCAGCGCGCCCAGGCCCAGCGCCACGGCTATCGGCACACCCCCACGCCGCCGCAACAGAAAGACGGCCACCGCGCTGACGACCCCGAAGCCCAGCCCCAGCAGGGCGAACGTGCCGTCCACCCCGATCGCCTGCTCGCCCTCGCTGTCCTTGAGGTAGACCACCCAGCCGTTGCCGACCCGGTCGCCGACCAGCGGTACATGCGGCGCAAGCCACCACCACAGCAGCCCCAGCAGCACCCCGCCCAAGGCCACGGCCACCGTGATCACGGCGGCGTCCCGCACTTCGGTCTTCATCCCGGGGCCGTCCTGTTCGTACCTTCCCTCGCCCGGCGCCCCGGCGGGCGGCGATGCCTGCCAGACCTGGTGCGGGGAGTTGTCGTGCGGTGGCGGAGTCAACGGTGCGGTCACCCTGCCATCGTGCCAGGTGACGCTGTGCGCCGCGTCACCGGACGGCGGCCCTGCGGTACGCCCAGGTCGCGACGGCCAGCGAGACCACCCCGACCCCCGCGCATACACCGAGGTCGACCAGGACGACGGCCCAGTCCGGGTGGGCCCCGAAGGTGCGGGCGTACGCCTCCACGCCGTAGGTCGACGGCAGCAGATCCCGCGCCAGCCGGATGATCTCCGGCATCCGGTCGGCCGGCAGCACCCCCAGCAGCAGCGCCGCCGACATGCCCAGCTGCCCGAGCAGCGTGGCCAGCTCGGGCCGCGGCGCGAGCAGCCCGCAGGCGGCGCCGAGCCCGGACAGCGCGGCCCCGGCCAGCGGGATCACGGCCAGCAGGATCCACAGGTTGGACAACGGCAGCCCGAACAGCACGCACCCGAAGACGGCCGTCACCAGCGTCCCCGGCACCGTGAAGGAGGCGTACGCCGCCGCCGCGCCCAGCACCACCGCGGCCGGCGGCACGGGCAGCGTGGCGTAATGATCGAGCCCGCCGCTCGCCCGCAACTGCCCGAAGTACTGGGACAGCAGATTCAGCGCCACATACGCGACGACCAGCACCGACGACCCCGCCACCACCGACTGGGCCTCACTGCCGCTGTCGACGACACCGCGCATCATCACGGCGATGCCGACGGACTGGAAGGTGGCCACGAACAGCAGCGGGATCCGCGCCACCCGGGCACGGGAGAGCTGCGCCCGGTAGACGGCCACCAGCGACGGCCACAGCCGCGCGGGCGGCCCCAGCTCGGCCGCGCCCGGCGCCGCCTCCGGCACGACCCGGCCGTCGCCCGGCAGAACCTCGACGGGTACGACACTCACGACGAGCTGCTCCTCTTCCCCACGGCAGTCCCGTAGACGCCTACAGCGGTCCCGTAGACCCCTACGGCGGTCCCGTAGACCCCTACGGCGGTCCCGTAGACCCCTACGGCGGTCCCGTAGACCCATACGCATGGCACGACCGCCGCGCTCACGCCTTCACCAGCCCCTGCCGTGCCGCGCCGCCCAGCGCCAGGTAGACGTCCTCCAGGCTGGGCGTGGCGAGCGTGAAGTCGTCCAGGGCGGCGAAGGCGGCCCCGCCGGTCACGGTGGCGACGGCGGCGCGTGCCTCCTCGGGCGCGAGCCGGAGCGTCCAGCGCCGGCCGGACTCCACCGCACGCTCGCGCAGCACGGCCACCTCGGGCACCTCCAGCGGTGCCCGCTGCCGCCACACCAGCTCGACCCGCACCTCGCCTGCGACCCGTTCCTTCAGCCCGGCCGGGGTGTCGCAGGCGATGACGCGGCCCTCGTCGATGACGGCGACCCGGTCGAGCACGGTCTCGGCCTCGATGACGTTGTGGGTGACCAGCAGCACGGTCGTACCGCGCTCGGCGCGCCGCCGGTCCACGGCCGCCCAGACCGCGCGCCGGGCCACGGGGTCCATGCCGGTGGTCGGCTCGTCCAGCACGAGCAGCGGCTTCTCGCCGACGAGGGCGGCGGCGAGGCAGGCGAGCCGTCGCTGCCCGCCGGACAGCTTCTTCAGCGCCCGCCCGGCGATCGGCGTGAGCCCCAGCTCCTCCAGTACGGCGTCCCGCTCGGCCCGCGCCCGGCGTACGTCCAGGCCGCGCAGGCGTCCGGTGGTCTCGGCGGCCAGGGAGACGGTCAGCTCGTCCAGCGCGGAGGACTCCTGGCCCAGGTAGGCGAGGATGCGCGCGGCCCGCTCCGGGTGCCTGACGATGTCGTGCCCGAGGATCTCGATGCTGCCGGCGTCCGGCCGGAGCAGCCCGGTGAGCTGCCGTACGAGCGTGGACTTGCCGGCGCCGTTCGGCCCGAGCAGCCCGAACACCTCGCCGCGCCGCACGTCCAGCTCTACCTCGTCGGTGGCCCGCACCTCGGGGGTCCCCGGCGCGCCGCGCCGCCCCTTCACGGCCGGATAGGTCTTGTTGAGCCCGCGCACGCGTACGACCTCGTCATGCCGAAGTGCCTGTGCCGCGCGCGTACTCACAAGGGACGAGGGTACGGGGTCGAGACCCTTTACTCGCCTTTGGGGCCGCATCCCGGGGCGGTCTCGCCGGTCGTCCGGAATCGCCGCCCGGGAAGTGCCCGTCCCGGAAGGCTCACTCCCCCGTCATACTCTCCGCCGCGGCCGGAACGTCAACCTCCCGCCAGAACCCCGCCCGAATGGCGTAGCGGTCGTGTTCGTCGATCTGGTCGTCCTTGTGGGCGAGCAGCCCGAACCGCGCGGCATACCTGAGCAGCTCCCCGTCGATGCGGTGCGGGATGCGCGGATACATCTGCGACAGCTTCTGCAGCTGGCCCTGGTCGCCGAGCCGGGACATCCAGCGGCGGGCGAAGACCTGACCCACCTCGTACGGGTCGCCGCCGACGGTGGTGATGTCCTCCTCGCGGTCGGCCCACCGCTGCTCGGCCGTGGTGAGCTGGGCGAGCGTCGGCATGGAGGCGACATCGGGCGGCTCGGCGACCCCGCCCGGCCGGTCCACCCAGCCCTTGTCGGAGGACCAGCGCAGGGTCGCGGTCGCGGGGTGCTGGACGGGCTGGCTGCCGGGGGCGCGCAGCGCGGCCAGGTCCTTCGGTGTCGGTACGCCCTTGGAGGCGCCGGCCCGCTCCTGGGCGCCGTTCCCCGTCGCGGCGGCCGGCGGGGGCGCGCCCTGCTCGGCCTGCCGCTCGGCCGCCGCGGCGAGCGCGGACTCGGGCAGCGGCGCGGAGAGGATCGCGGCGATCTCGGGCCGGGGGGCGGGCGGCGGGGCGCAGACGCCGGTCAGCTCCTTGGCGCGGACGGCCTGGATGATCCAGGCGCGGTCCAGGACGCGGCGCTCGTCGGCCTCGGCGACCAGGTCCTCGGACTGGTTGTAGTCGCCGTCGGCGGCCTGTACGGCCCACAGGTGGACGGCGACGCCGTGTTCCTTGGCTGCCATCATGCCCGGCAGCAGATCGCCGTCGCCGGTGACGAGGACGATGTCGGAGCAGGCACGGTTGCGGGCCAGCTCGGTCAGCTCGGCGTGCATGGCGGCGTCCACGCCCTTCTGCGCCCAGCGCCCGTCGCTGCGGGTGAGGGCGCCGAGGCGGACGGTGACGCGCGGCATCACGCGCAGCCGGCGATGCTCCGGTTGGGGGACACGGTCGGGGGCGCCGTCGAACCAGTAGATACGCAGCAGCGGGCGCTCGGTCTCCGACTCGGCGCGTTCGCGCAGGGCCTGGATCAGCGCGGTGTGGTCGACCGTGATCCGGGACCGCGAGGGCTCACCGGCGAGGAGGCTGGCGGCGGCTCCCAGCAGATACCCGGCGTCCACCAGGACGATGCAGCGGTCCACGCGACTCACCCTCTTCCCGGGAGGCTTTGCTTCGGACTTCCTTCGAGTCTGCCCGACGGCGCGGAGGTTAACGGCCCGAACTCGATCTTCGGCGTGGCGTTTGTGCGATCCCGTTCGCCCACCGCCCCTGTTACACACGGTAATTATCCGACATGCGCCTGATGTCAGCGTATGTGAATCTGGTCCCGGCCCTGGCCCCTAGATCCCCCACAGGAGGCAGATCACCATGGCCAAGAACAAGAACCGCAAGCAGGGTGGCCCGCAGAACCGCGCGCCGCAGGCCGACCAGGCTCACGAGCACGCGCAGCGGTCGCAGGAGACCCACGAGTCTCCCGTGTCGCACATCCAGGGCAGCCCCGCGGATGTTGCTCGCAAGAAGCAGAAGAGCTTCGGCCACAACTAAAGGGCAGTTGAAGCCCAGGCACAGTGAAGGGGCGCACCCGCCGAGGGTGCGCCCCTTCATCCGCCATCCGCTCAGCCCGCCAGGCAGGACGGGCCGAGCAGCACCTTCAGGTCACCGAACAGCGCCGGGTCGGGCTTGACCCGGTGCCGGTCCAGGCGCAGCACGGTGGTCTTGCGCGGGCCCTGGAGCTTGATACGGACCTCGCTGTCGCCCTTGTGGTGACTGAGGATCTCGCCGAGGCGGCTGACCATGGGCGGAGTGACCTTCACGGCCGGGATGGTGAGGATCACCGGCGCGTTGGTGCCCGCGTGGGACAGGTCCGGGACCATCAGCTCCATGGCGACGAGCCGGGGCACGTCCTCGCGCTTGTCGAGACGGCCCTTGACGAACACGACCGCGTCCTCGACCAGTTGGGTCGACACCAGCTGGTAGGTCGCCGGGAAGAACATGCACTCGATGGAGCCGGCGAGGTCCTCGACGGTGGCGATCGCCCACGCGTTGCCCTGCTTGGTCATCTTGCGCTGCAGGCCCGAGATGATGCCGCCGATGGTGACGACCGCGCCGTCCTCGTGCTCACCGCCGGTGAGCTGGGCGATGCCCGCGTCGGCCTTGTCGGCGAGGACGTGTTCCAGACCGAAGAGGGGGTGGTCGGAGACGTACAGACCGAGCATCTCCCGCTCCTGGGCGAGCAGGTAGGTCTTCTCCCACTCGTCGGTGCCGAACTCCACGTCGAGCCCGAAGCCGGGCTCGCCGCTGGTCTCGTCGCCCATGCCGCCGAAGAGGTCGAACTGCCCCTCGGCCTCCTTGCGCTTGACCGCGACCACGTTGTCGATCATCGGCTCGTACTGCGCGGTGAGCCCCTTGCGGGTGTGGCCCATGGTGTCGAAGGCGCCGGCCTTGATCAGCGATTCCGTGGTGCGCTTGTTGCAGACGACCGCGTCGACCTTGTCGAGGTAGTCGGGGAAGGAGGCGTACTTCCCCTTGGCCTTGCGGCACTTGATGATCGACTCGACGACGTTCGTACCGACGTTGCGGACGGCGGAGAGGCCGAAGAGGATCACGTCGTCGCCCTGCGCGGCGAAGTTCGACTCGGACTCGTTGACGTTCGGCGGGAGCACCCGGATGCCCATGCGGCGGCACTCGTTGAGGTAGATCGCCGACTTGTCCTTGTCGTCCTTGACGGAGGTCAGCAGGGCGGCCATGTACTCGGCGGGGTAGTTCGCCTTGAGGTACGCGGTCCAGTACGAGACCAGGCCGTACGCGGCGGAGTGCGCCTTGTTGAACGCGTAGCCGGCGAACGGGACCAGCACGTCCCACAGGGCCTGGATGGCCTCGTCGCTGTAACCGTTCTTGCGGGCGCCGGCCTGGAAGATGGTGAAGTTCTTGGCCAGCTCGTCGGGCTTCTTCTTGCCCATCACGCGGCGGAGGATGTCGGCCTCGCCGAGCGAGTAGCCCGCGATGATCTGGGCGGCCTTCTGCACCTGCTCCTGGTAGACGATCAGGCCGTAGGTGACGGCCAGGACCTCTTCGAGGGGCTCTTCCAGCTCCTTGTGGATCGGCGTGATCTCCTGCTGCTTGTTCTTGCGCAGCGCGTAGTTCGTGTGGGAGTTCATGCCCATCGGGCCCGGCCGGTACAGGGCCGACACGGCGGAGATGTCTTCGAAGTTGTCCGGCTTCATCAGCCTGAGCAGCGAGCGCATGGGGCCGCCGTCGAACTGGAAGACGCCGAGGGTGTCGCCGCGCTGGAGCAGCTCGAACGTCGTGGGGTCGTCGAGCGGCAGGGAGAGCAGGTCGATGTCGAGGCCCTTGTTGGCCTTCACCATCTTGACCGCGTCGTCCATGATCGTGAGGTTGCGCAGGCCCAGGAAGTCCATCTTCAGCAGGCCGAGCGACTCACAGCTCGGGTAGTCCCACTGGGTGATGGTCACGCCGTCGGTGTGCCTGACCCACACGGGGACGTGCTCGGTGATGGTCTCGCTGGACATGATCACGCCGGCGGCGTGCACACCCATCTGCCGGACCAGGCCCTCCACACCGCGGGCGGTGTCGATGACCTTCTTCACGTCCGGCTCGTTCTCGTACATCCCGCGGACCTCGCCGGCCTCCGAGTAGCGGGGGTGGCTGGGGTCGGTGATGCCGGACAGCGGGATGCCCTTGCCGAGGACGTCGGCGGGCATGGCCTTGGTGATCCGGTCGCCCATCGCGTACGGATAGCCCAGCACGCGCGCGGAGTCCTTGATGGCGTTCTTGGCCTTGATGGTGCCGTAGGTGCCGATCATGGCGACCTTGTCGGCGCCGTACTTCTCGGTGACGTACCGGATCACCTCGACGCGCCGGCGCTCGTCGAAGTCGATGTCGACATCGGGCATCGAGATGCGCTCGGGGTTGAGGAACCGCTCGAAGATCAGGCCGTGCGGGATCGGGTCGAGGTCGGTGATGCCCATGGCGTAGGCGACGATCGAGCCGGCCGCGGAGCCTCGGCCGGGGCCCACCGCGATGCCGTTGTTCTTGGCCCACATGATGAAGTCGGCGACGACGAGGAAGTAGCCGGGGAAGCCCATCGAGATGATGACGTCCATCTCGTAGTCGGCCTGCTTCTGGCGGTCCTCGGGGATGCCGCCGGGGAAGCGGCGCTCCATGCCCCGGCGCACCTCCTCCTTGAACCAGGTGACCTCGGTGTAGCCCTCGGGGATGTCGAACTTGGGCATGAGGTCGCGCTTCTCGAACATGCCGGTGGTGTCGACCATCTCGGCGACGAGGAGCGTGTTGGCGCAGCCCTCCTGCCAGGCGTCCGAGGAGTCGATGGCGTACATCTCGTCCGTGGACTTCAGGTAGTAGCCGGTGCCGTCGAACTTGAAGCGGTCGGGGTCGGAGAGGTTCTTGCCGGTCTGGATGCACAGCAGGGCGTCGTGGGCGCCCGCTTCGTGCGCGTAGGTGTAGTGCGAGTCGTTGGTGACCAGCGGCGGGATGCCCAGCTTCCTGCCGATCTCCAGCAGGCCGTCGCGGACCCGGCGCTCGATCTCGATGCCGTGGTCCATCAGCTCCAGGAAGTACTTGTCCTTCCCGAAGATGTCCTGGTACTCGGCGGCGGCCTTGAGGGCCTCGTCGAAGTGGCCGAGGCGCAGCCGGGTCTGCACCTCGCCCGACGGGCAGCCGGTGGAGGCGACGATGCCCTCGGACCACCGGGCGATGGTCTCCTTGTCCATCCGGGGCCACTTCTGCAGCCAGCCCTCGGCGTAGGCGTCGGAGGAGAGGCGGAAGAGGTTGTGCAGACCCGTCTTGTTCACGGCCCACATCGTCTTGTGGGTGTAACCACCGGAACCGGAGATGTCGTCGCGCTTCTGGTGCGGCTGGCCCCAGAGGATCTTGCGCTTGTTGCGCCGGGACTCGGGCGCGACATACGCCTCGATCCCGATGATCGGGGTGATTCCGGCCTTCTTCGCGGAGTGGAAGAAGTCGTACGCCCCGTGGAGGTTGCCGTGGTCGGACATGGCGATGTGCGTCATGCCCATCTCGTTGCAGGCGTTGAACATGTCCTTGAGCCGCGCGGCACCGTCCAGCAGCGAGTACTGGGTGTGGACGTGCAGGTGCGTGAACGGCGGCTTTGACACGGCATGGCCTCCAACGGAAACACTGGGCGACGGGCTGGCGGACGGTTCTGGGGTCAGCGTCGAAGTCTATGCCCCGGCACTGACACCCGGCGGGCTTCCCCGCGTACCTTCATGCGGGAACCGGGCACTCCCGCGTGGCGTCGCCCGTTGGAGACGGCGGAAGCGCTGTCGTACCCATTCATGCACATTCATGCACCACTCCCGTACCAGGAGGCATCTCGCGATGTCGGTCCCCCAGCTCAGCGACGAGCAGCGCGGCGAGGAGATCCTCGCCGTCTTCGACACCGCCTTCGGCCGGCTCCTGGCCGCCGACCCGGCCGCGTTCCGGGTGAAGTTCCGGAAGATGGCGGCCTCGGCCTTCGCGTTCTACCGGGGCACGGCGTGCCTCTTCTACCACGACCTGGACGCCGAGAAGCGCGGTGGTCCGTTCCTGGACGACCGCACCTCGCGCGTGTGGATCCACGGCGATCTGCACGCGGAGAACTTCGGCACGTACATGGACTCCAACGGCCGCCTGGTCTTCAACGTCAACGACTTCGACGAGGCCTACGTCGGCCCCTTCACCTGGGACCTGAAGCGCTTCTCGGCTTCGATCGCGCTCGTCGGCTACGCGAAGGCGCTCAGCGACGAGCAGATCACCGAGCTGGTGACGGTCTACGCGGCGGCCTACCGCGAGCGCATCCACGCCCTCGCCACGGGCGCCAAGCGCGACGAGGTGCCGCCGTTCACCCTGGACACCGCCGACGGCCCGCTGCTGGGCGCCCTGCGCGCCGCCCGTTCGCTGACCCGCTTCGAGCTGCTGGACTCGATGACGGAGATCCGTGACTTCGAGCGCCGCTTCGCGCCGGGCGGCGGCTCCATCGAGCTGGACGCGGCCACCCGCTACAAGGTCCTGGCCGCCTTCGACGGCTACCTGGAGACCCTGCCGGACTCCTCTCTGGCCCGCCCTGACTCCTACCGCGTGAAGGACGTCGTCGGCCGCCGCGGCATCGGCATCGGCTCGGCCGGCCTGCCGTCGTACAACATCCTCCTGGAGGGTCACAGCGACGCCCTGGAGAACGACGTCGTGATCTACATCAAGCAGGCCCAGACCCCGGCCGTCTCCCGTCACATCACGGATCCCGCCATCGCCGGCTACTTCCACCACGAGGGGCACCGCACGGTGATCTCCCAGCGCGCCCTGCAGGCCCACGCCGACCCGTGGCTCGGCTGGACCGAGCTCGACGGCGCCGGCCAGCTGGTCGCCGAGGTCTCGCCGTACGCCGTCGACCTGGACTGGGGCGACATCGACGACCCGGAGGAGATCGCGGCCGTCGTCGCCGACCTGGGCCGGGCCACCGCCACCATGCACGCGGCGGCGGACGACCAGTCCGGCGAGTCCCTGGTGCCGTTCTCCACCGAGCGGGCCATCGACGCGGTGCTCGCGGCCGACGAGGAGGGCTTCGCGCCCCTGCTGGTGGACTTCGCGCACGGATACGGCGCACGCGCGCGTGCCGACCACCAGATCTTCCTCGACCTGTTCCGCAACGGCCGGATTCCGGGGCTGTAACCTTCGCGCCCGCACAGGCACCCTTTAGGGGTCCCTTAACCGCCTACGTGACAGACTCTCCTCTCGCTATGGACATATCCGGGACCCACCTCAGAGCCGTGCGCGCGGCGCTGTTCACGGCTGTCGTCGTGACGCTCAGCACCGCGTCGCACGTGCTGCTGTCGCGGGCCCCGCTGCCGGTGGCGACCGTGCTGACGGTCTGTGCCGGCGTGTTCGTCACCGCGTACGCGCTGGCGGGCCGCGAGCGCGGCTTCGGCCGGATCGCGGCCCTGCTGGTCCCGCTGGAACTGGCCGCCGACACGGTGTTCACCACCGGCCAGCACACCTGTTACGGCAGGGCGGGCGGCCCGGTCGCCGGGCCGCTGCACGCCTTCGGCTTCAAGGTGCTGTGCGAGGGCGGTGCCGTCGGCACCCCGCTGGCCCAGGTGACCGGGGCCCACGGCCGCCCCGAGGCGCTGCTGGCGCACGCCAGTCCGGCCGCCGCCTGGCTGCTGCTCACCGCGCACATCGGCGTGGGCCTGCTCGCCGCCGCCTGGCTGCGCCGGGGCGAGCGCGCGCTGGTCCAGCTGCTGCGCGCGGTCGCCGCCACCACCTTCCGGCCACTGCTGCTCGCGGTGGCCTCGGTCACCGTGCGGCTGACCCCGGTCCGCCGGCTGCCGCGTCCGGCCCCGCGCCGGGCCGCCGCCCGCGACCGGCTTTTCGTGCACTCCCTGGGACGGCGTGGACCGCCGTGCTCGCCCGCCCTCGCCGCCGGCTGAGCGGCGGGATCTGAGCACACCCAGTCCCCCACACGTATCCCGCGTACGGCATGTGCGCGTCCCACACGGAGATCACCAACATGAGCAAGCGGAACAGCCAGACGGCGAAGACGGCGGCCCGGGAGCGGCTGCGCCAGGAGCGCGAGCGGCAGGCCAAGCGCGACAAGGCCAAGCGGCAGGCCATCGTGGCCGCCTCGGTGGTGGCCGTGCTGGGCGCGGTCTTCGGCATCAGCTATGCCGTCGTCCAGATGAACAAGCCCACCGGGTGGGACGCCGCGAAGACCAAGAAGCTGGTGAAGCCGGCCAACACCACGGGCGCCGACGGCACGACCGTCGTCATCGGCAAGAGCACCGCCAAGAAGACCCTCACCATCTACGAGGACCCGCGCTGCCCGGTCTGCGCGGCCTTCGAGCAGCAGGTCGGCTCGACGGTGAAGAAGGACATCGACGACGGCAAGTTCAAGCTGCGCTACGTCGGTGCGACCTTCCTCGACAAGAACCTGCCCGGCGTGGGCTCCAAGAACGCGCTCAGCGCCCTGGGCGCCGCGCTCAACGTCAGCCCGGAGGCGTTCCTCGAGTACAAGGCCGCCATGTACTCGGCGAAGTGGCACCCCGGCGAGACCGACGACAAGTTCAAGGACGACGCGTATCTGCTCGAGATCGCCGACACGGTCCCCGCCCTGAAGGGCAACGCGGCGTTCCAGAAGGCCGTGAAGGACGGCACCTACGACAGGTGGGCGCTGGAGGAGTCGAAGATATTCGACGAGGACAAGATAAAGGGCACCCCGACCCTGAAGATGGACGGCAAGAAGCTGACGGGCCCCGACGGCGAGAACGCGCCGTCGAACCCGGCCGACTTCAACAAGGCTCTCGACGCGGCCCTCAAGGGCTGACGGCTCGTCGGAAGCCGGCCTTCGGCACCGGACTTTCGCATGAAGAGCGGGCGAACTTTCGAGATTCGCCCGCTCTTGCTTATACCGATCAGTAACCTGATCGGTCGTGACCAGTCGAAACAGATCATCCGAGGCACCCAAGGGTCTCAACTCCCTCTCCCCCCGCCGCCGTACGGTCGTCAAGGCCGCGGCGGCGACCGCTGTGCTGGCCGGCCCGCTCACCGCCGCCCTTCCGGCGCGCGCCGCAGACGAGGCCCCCGCCTTCCTGCACGGCGTCGCCTCCGGTGACCCGCTGCCCGACGGCGTCCTGCTGTGGACCCGGGTGACCCCGAGCCCGGAGGCCACGCCCGGCTCGGGTGTCGGCGCGGACACCGAGGTGAGCTGGGTCGTCGCCAGGGACAAGGCGTTCACCAGCATCGTCGCCAAGGGCTCGGTCACCGCGACCGCCGCCTCCGACCACACCGTGAAGGCCGACGTCCGGGGCCTTGCGCCGGCGACCGACTACTGGTTCCGGTTCTCGGCCGGCGGGACCGACTCCCCGGCGGCGCGCACCCGCACCGCGCCCGCGGCGGACGCGAACGTGTCCGGGCTGCGCTTCGGCGTGGTCAGCTGCGCCAACTGGGAGGGCGGCTACTTCTCCGCCTACCGGCACCTCGCGGCCCGCAGCGACCTGGACGCCTGGCTGCATCTCGGCGACTACATATACGAGTACAAGTCCGGCGAGTACGCGGCGCGCGGCACGGTCGTCCGCCCGCACGCGCCCGCGAACGAGATCATCACGCTCGCCGACTACCGCATCCGGCACGCGAAGTACAAGACCGACCCGGATCTGCAGGCCCTGC
Organism: Streptomyces sp. NPDC037288; assembly: GCF_055603265.1. Lineage (NCBI taxonomy): Bacteria > Bacillati > Actinomycetota > Actinomycetes > Kitasatosporales > Streptomycetaceae > Streptomyces > Streptomyces sp. NPDC037288. The sequence goes on along the minus strand of NZ_JBVJVY010000007.1, from coordinate 97,749 downwards.
ACCTGAAGGCGCCGGTCATCGCGATCTGGGACGACCACGAGTTCGCCGACAACGCCTGGTCGGGCGGCGCGGTCAACCACACCGAGGGCGCCGAGGGCACCTGGACGGCCCGCAAGGCGGCGGCCAAGCAGGCCTACTTCGAGTGGATGCCCGTCCGCCCCGCCGTCGAGGGCACCACCTACCGGCGGCTGCGCTTCGGCAAGCTCGCCGACCTGTCCCTGATGGACCTGCGCTCCTTCCGCTCCCTGCAGGCGTCCACCGGCAGCGGATCGGTGGACGACCCGAACCGGACGATCACCGGCCGGGCCCAACTCGACTGGCTGAAGGCCGGGTTGAAGGCCTCCGACACCAGGTGGCGGCTGGTCGGCAACTCCGTGATGATCGCACCGTTCGTCATCGGCTCCCTCAGCGCCGACCTGTTCAAGCCGCTCGCCAAGCTGCTCGGCCTGCCGCAGGACGGCATCGGCGTCAACACCGACCAGTGGGACGGCTACACCCACGACCGCCGCGAGCTCCTCGACCACCTGCGCTCGAACGCCATCGGCAACACCGTCTTCCTGACCGGCGACATCCACATGTCCTGGGCCAACGACGTGCCGGTGGACGCGGGCACCTATCCGCTGTCGCCGTCGGCGGCCACCGAGTTCGTCATCACGTCGGTGACCTCCGACAACCTCGACGACATCGTCAAGGTCCCCGAAGGCACGGTCTCCGCGCTCGCCGCGCCGGTCATCGAGGCCGCCAACCGGCACGTCCACTGGGTGGACACCGACCGGCACGGCTACGGCGTGCTGGACATCACCGCCGACCGCGCGCAGATGGACTACTACGTCCTGTCCGACCGCACCGACGCGAACGCGACCTCCAAGTGGGTGCGCTCCTACCGCACCCGCAGCGGCACGCAGAAGGTCGAGCGGACCTACGACCCCGTGTAGCCGGCGGCTACTGCGACCGCAGGCTGTCGAGGAAGCCGAGCGCCACCCGCCAGGTGGCCTCGGCGGCCTCGGCGTCGTAGTCCGGCAGCTCGGGGTCGGTGTAGAGGTGCCCGGCGCCGGCGTAGCGGTAGACCTCCACATCGGCTCCGGTCCGGCCCATCTGCAGATACCAGGCGCTCAGCCAGTCGTCCGTCTCGAACGGGTCCGGCTCGGCCACATGCAGCTGCACCGGCAGCCCGTCCACGTGCGCGGTCGGCGCGATGTCCGACGTGCCGTGCAGGAGCAGCAGACCACGCGCCTTGTCGTCGCCGAGGGCGAGGGTCTGGGCGATGGAGGCGCCGAGCGAGAACCCGGCGTACACCAGCCCGCGGTCCGAGTACGGCGCCGCCGCCAGCACGGCCCGCTTCAGCAGTTCCTCCTTGCCGATCCGCTCGTTGAACTCCATGCCCTCCTCGACGGTGCCGAACGTGCGCCCCTCGAAAAGGTCGGGCGTCCACACCTCGTGGCCCGCCGTGCGCAGCCGGTCCGCGGCGTCGCGCACCGCGGGCCTGAGGCCGTAGGTCGAGTGAAAAAGCATGATGTTCATGAGGCCATGGTGCCAGCCGGTGCGGCGCCGCCTGAGCGGCCGTACCCAGGAACGCGCCGAACTCACATGTTCATGGCCGCCGAGCGCCGGTTAGAAGCGCAGGCATGGAGAACCTGCTCCGCCCTGTGATCGTGATCGGCGGCTCGGTGCTGATCACCCTGGCCATCGGCTGGGCCACCGACCGGCTGCTGTGCAAGGCCGACGAGCGCGACCGCGACACCCCGCTGTGGGGGCTGCTGCGGCGTGGCCGCGTCCCCTACCAGCTCGTGCTGTGCGCCGCCCTGCTGCGAGGGTCGTACGACCAGGCGAAGCTGCTGGAGCGGCACCAGGCCGGCATCGGCCGGACGCTGACGCTGGTGCTGATCGGCTCCGCCGCCTGGCTGGTGATCCGGATCGCCGCGGCGATCGTCGAGACCACCTACAGCCGCTACGCCCGCGCACACCGGGACCCGGCCCGGGTGCGCAGGGTGCGCACGCAGGTGGAGCTGATCATGCGGGTGGTGTCCGCGATCGTGATCGTCGTGGCGATCGCCGCCATGCTGCTGACGTTCCCCGCGATGCGGGCGGCCGGCGCCTCCCTGCTGGCCTCGGCGGGCATCCTCGGCATCGTGGCCGGCGTCGCCGCCCAGTCCACCCTGTCGAACATGTTCGCCGGGCTGCAGATCGCCTTCGGTGACATGGTGCGTATCGGCGACACGGTCGTCGTGGACGGTGAATGGGGCACGGTGGAGGAGATCACGCTGACCTTTCTGACGGTACGGACCTGGGACGAGCGGCGGATCACCATGCCGGTGTCGTACTTCACCTCCAAACCCTTCGAGAACTGGTCGCGGGGGACCCCGCAGATGACGGGCATCGTCTACTGGCACCTCGACCACAGTGCGCCCGTCGAGGCGATGCGCGAGAAGCTGCGCGACATCCTGCGCCAGTGCCCGGCCTGGGACGGCCGCGCCTACGGCCTGGTGGTGACGGACAGCACGCCCACCACCATCCAGGTGCGCGCCCTGGTGACCGCGAAGGACGCCGACGACATCTGGACGGTGCGGGTCACGGTCCGCGAGCAGATGATCACCTGGCTGACGGCCGAGCACGCCTACGCGCTCCCCCGCGTCAACACCTTGGAGGCGGCGCTCCCGCCGCAACGCCTCCCGTCCCGCGACGGCACCCCGCTCCGCAAGGAGCGCGAGTTCCCGCGCACCGGCCGCGGCTGACACCGGCGCCTTCAACGGCCGCGCTCGATACCGCCGTCGACCTGGATGACCTCTGAGGCGACGGGTCCGGCGCCGCTGCCCGAACCGCGGTAGGCGGCGATGGAACCGACGAAGAGCACCCGGCCACCGGGCGAGGCGAGCCGGTCCTTGAGCGCTTCGCGCACACAGTCACGGTCACCGCAGGCTGCGCACGTCCAGATGCCGCAGCACCCGGTCCACGATCTCCGGGTCGGCACCGGGCTCGCTGCGCGCCGCCAGCACCTCGTGCCGTGCCGCGCTCAGCATCTCGTTCTGGATGCGCCGCACCCGCTTCAGCCGCCGGGCCCGCTGGTGCTGCGCCTCCCTGCGCTCCTCCTCCCCGATGTCCGGACTGATCCGGATCCCGATGTCGAAGGCGCGCCGCAGCATCTGCTCGGACAGTTCCTCGGGCAGCTCCTCAACCTGCTCGATCTCCCGCAGCCGGCGCTTGGCCGCCTTGGCGGCCCGCACCGCCAGCTCCTTCTCGAACTCCTTCTCCCGCTCGGAGTCGGCCCGCACCCCGAGCCACCTCACCAGCGACGGCAGCGTGAGTCCCTGCAGGACCAACGTGACGATGATCACGCCGAAGGCGATGAAGATGATCTCGTCCCGGTCGGGGAACCGGGATCCGTCAGCGGTCCTCAGCGGGACGGCCAGCGCCAGCGCCACCGAGGCCACCCCACGCATCCCGGACCACCACATCACGACGGTCTCCCGCCAGCTCACCGGGATCTCCTCGTCGTAGTCCCGCCGCGCATGCAGCCGCTTGGTCAGCCAGGTCGCGGGCAGCAGCCACAGCAGCCGTACGACGACCACCACGCCCACGACGGCGGCGGCCCAGCCCAGCATCTCGCCCCAGCGCCCCTGGGCCGTGCGGATGGCGTTGTGCAGCTCCAGGCCGATGAGCCCGAAGGCGACACCCGTGACGAGGGTGTCGATGATGTCCCAGAAGGTGTGCCCGGCCAGCCGGGTCATCACGTCGTCGGCGTCGGTGGCGTACTCGGCGAGGAAGAGCGCCGTGGTGAGCACCGCCAGCACCCCCGAGCCGTGCAGCCTCTCCGCGAGCACGTAGGAGGCGTACGGCACCAGCAGGGTCATGCCGATCTGCAGGGTCGGATCGCCCAGCAGGTCCATCAGCCTGTTCGCGCCCCAGCCGAGCACCAGGCCCAGCGCCACCGCGACGACGCCCGACAGGACCAGGTCCAGGCCGGCCCGCCACGGCGAGAAGGAACCGCTCACGGCCGCGGCGATCGCCACGTGGTACAGCACGATGGCCGTGACGTCGTTGAAGAGACCCTCGCCCTCCAGGATCGACACCAGGCGGCGCGGCAGCCCGAGCTGTCCGGCGACGCTGGTCGCGGCGACCGGGTCGGGCGGGGCGATCAGCGCTCCGAGCGCGACGGCGGCGGCGATCGGCAGCCCCGGCACGATCGCGTTGGCGACGAACGCCACGCACACCGTCGTCACGAACACCAGGGCGACGGCCAGCAGGAAGATCGGCCGGATGTTGGCCGCGAACTGACGCCAGGAGGTGCGCCGGACGGCGGCGTAGAGCAGCGGCGGAAGCAGCCCGGGCAGGATCAGGTCCGGCGGGATGTCCACGTTGGGCACGAAGTCGGCCACCGCGAGGGCCCCGCCGAACAGCGTCATCAGCACCGGCGCCGGCACCCCGAACCGGTCCCCCACCGGGACGCTCACCAGGGCCCCGAGCAGCAGTACGAACAACAGGGCCAACTGATCCACGGCCGGCGCTCCGGGGGTCGACGATCACACGGCAGGCCTCAAGCCTGCCATCCGGCCACCGGCGACGCCTGCCGCCCTACGGCGCGGCCGGCGCCTGCAGGGCGCGGCGCATCGCCCGGTGCGCAATGCCGGCGTCCGGGAACTCCGGGCCGTACGCCGCATAGCCGAGGCGCTCGTAGAAACCCAGGGCGTGGGTCTGCGCGTGCAGGTCCACCGCGGTGAGACCACGCGCGCGTGCCGCGTCCTCGATGGCCCGCACCAGGGCCACGCCGACACCGAGCCCGCGGGCCTCGCGGGAGACGGCGAGCCGCCCCAGGGAGCCCACCGACGCGTCCCCGCCCGTCTTCGCCGCCGCGGCCTCGCCGTACAGCAGCCGCCCGGTACCGAGCGGCACGCCGTCCTCGCGGACCGCCAGGACATGCACGGCGACGGCGTCGTAGGCGTCGTACTCGATGTCCTCGGCGACGCCCTGCTCGACGACGAAGACCTGCTTGCGGACCGCGAAGCACGCCTCGCGGTCGGCGGGGTCCTCGGCGATCCGGACGGTGTACGGCACGCTCACCCGTACGTCTCCTCGCGGACCTGGTCGAGGGCCGTCTGCAGGTCCTCGGGGTAGTCGCTGGCGAACTCCACCCACTGGCCGTCCGCGGGGTGCTCGAAGCCGAGGCGCACCGCGTGCAGCCACTGGCGGGTCAGGCGCAGCCGCTTGGCGAGGGTGGGGTCGGCGCCGTAGGTGAGGTCGCCGACGCAGGGGTGGCGGTGGGCGGACATGTGGACGCGGATCTGGTGGGTGCGGCCGGTCTCCAGCTTCACGTCCAGCAGGGAGGCGGCGCGGAACGCCTCGATCAGGTCGTAGTGCGTCACGGAGGGCTTGCCCTCGGCCGTGACCGCCCACTTGTAGTCGTGGTTCGGGTGGCGGCCGATCGGCGCGTCGATCGTGCCGCTGGTCGGGTCCGGGTGGCCCTGGACGAGGGTGTGGTACCGCTTGTCGACCGTGCGCTCCTTGAACTGGCGCTTGAGCGACGTGTACGCCCGCTCCGACTTGGCGACCGCCATCAGGCCCGAGGTGCCGACGTCCAGGCGGTGCACGATGCCCTGGCGCTCGGCGGCGCCGGAGGTGGAGATCCGGTACCCGGCGGCGGCGAGGCCGCCGATGACGGTCGGGCCGGACCAGCCCGGTGACGGGTGCGCGGCCACGCCGACCGGCTTGACGATCACGACCACGTCCTCGTCGTCGTGCACGATCTCCATGCCCTCGACCGGCTCGGCGACCACCTGCACCGGCGCGGGCGCCTGCGGCATCTCGACCTCCAGCCAGGCGCCGCCGCACACCCGCTCGGACTTGCCGACCACCGCGCCGTCGACCTGGACCTTGCCGGCCGCGGCCAGCTCCGCCGCCTTCGTGCGGGAGAAGCCGAACATGCGGGAGATGGCGGCGTCGACGCGCTCGCCCTCCAGGCCGTCGGGCACGGGCAGGGTACGGATCTCGGGAATCGTGCTCACCCGTCGAGTATGCCGGACGGGCCGCGGCGCCCCGACCGCGCCTGTGGACAACCCCCGGCGGGGCTCAGTCCTTGTGGACCGTGCCGTCCGGGTCCAGACCGCGGAAGGACAGCAGCACGATCAGGATGCCGCCGCACACGATCGCCGAGTCCGCCAGGTTGAACACGGCGAAGCCCTTGGGCGCGATGAAGTCCACGACCTTGCCCTCGAAGACGCCCGGCGAACGGAAGATCCGGTCGGTGAGGTTACCGAGGGCGCCGCCGAGCAGCAGACCGAGCGCGATGGCCCAGGGGTAGCTGTAGAGCTTGCGGGCCAGGCGGATGATCACCACGATCACGGCCGCGGCGATCAGGGTGAAGATGATCGTGAAGGCCGCGCCGAAGCCGAAGGCCGCGCCCGGGTTGCGGATGGCGTTCAGCTCCAGCCAGTCCCCGACCAGCCTGATCGGCTCGTGCCCCTCCAGCTTGGCGACCACGAGCGTCTTGCTGATCAGGTCGAGGGCGTACGCGAACGCGGCCACCGCGAACAGCAGGGCGATCCGGCGCCCGCGGCGGTCCCGTACCTGGGCCGGGGCCTGCTGCTCGTCCGCCCCGACCGCCGCCGTCCGCTCGCCGCTGTCGTCCGGGGTGTCCGGCGTACCGATGATGCGCTCCGCCTCTGCCACGTGAGTCCCTCAACCTAGGTGCCTGACTGACGACGAGACTACGGCACGGCCCGGCACGCTCAGGAGCGACGTTCCTGCTTCTGTTTGCACTCCACGCACAGCGTGGCCCGCGGGAAGGCCTGCATCCGGGCCTTGCCGATGGGGTTGCCGCAGTTCTCGCACAGGCCGTAGGTACCCGCGTCCAGCCGTTCCAGGGCGTGCTCGTTCTGGACCAGCATCTCGCGCGCGTTGGCGGCCAGCGCCATCTCGTGCTCGCGCGTGATGTTCTTGGTGCCGGTGTCGGCCTGGTCGTCCCCCGCGCCGTCCCCGGAATCCCGCATCAGGCCGACCAGGGAGGCTTCGGAGGAGCTGATCTCGTCCTGCAGCCGCTCCACCTCGGACAGCAGTTCGGCACGGGCCAGAGCCACCTCTTCCGGAGTCCAGGGATCCTCACCGGGGCGCACCGCCAGTTCGCCGGGCTCCGCCGCGGCGACCCGCGCCTTGGGAACGGCGGTCTCCGCCGTGGCCGTGCCAGGAGTCTTCTTCGCAACCACCGTCGTGGCTCCCGTCTGCTTCGCGGCCCGCGCCGCGCCCGCCTTCTTGGCCCTGCTCGTGTGGGCCGCCTCCGTGGAGACGCCCTCGGCGGCCGTCTTCCTGCCGCCGGTCCTCTTCGCGGCCGGTTTCCTGACGGCCGTCTCCTCCGCCTCCGCCACCCCCTTCGCCGCGGCCTTCTTCCCGACGGCCTTCTTGGACACCTGCTTCTTCGGAACCGCCACCCTGTCCGCCACCGCCTCGTCGGCGACCGCCCTCTTGGCCGCCGCCCTCCCGGCACCCGCCTTCCCGGCCGGCGCCTTCCCGGCAGCCGTCCCGGCCTTGGCGGCGGTCTTGCCGGCAGCACCCGTCTTGGCTGCCGTCTCCTTCACGGCCGCCTTCCCCCGGGTCCCCTTCCTGGCAGCCGCAGCCGCCTTCTCTCCGGTCCCCTTCTCGACGGCCGCTTCCTCGACCAGCGCCTTCCTACCGACCGTCTGCTTCGGCGCGGTCTTCTTTGCGGCCGTCTTCCCGGTGGCGCCCGTCGCCCCCACAGCCGTCTCTTTCACCGCCGCCTTCCTGGCGGCCGGCTCTGCGCCCGCTCCCCCGGTGTCCCTTCCCCCGGCGCCCTTTCCCCCGGTCACCCTCTTCTTCCCGGCCACTCCCTTGGCCTCACCGCCGGAGGCAGCCGCACCGGAGGCAGCCACGCCCCTGCGCCGGCCGGTCGCCGGCTGCTGTACGGCGGTCTTTTTCGCCACCATGGCCGCGGCCCCTTCACATATTGTGATCTCGCTCGCGAATCGTGCTGGGACGATAAATCGACTTGAGTCCCGCGGCAACGGGGCACACCGCCCGATTCGCCCGCCCGCACCCCCCGCGCAGCAGGCCTGCATCCGTTGTGCCCAGCTCCCCGCCGGGTAATCCGCCGGAGCCCAGCCTCGCCGGACCCGAGCGCACGCCGCCTCGCCATTCGGGTCATCCCGGCCCGTCGCACCGCCCGCCGTGGCACCGCACGGAAATCCGGTCAGCCGCTGTCCGCGCGGCGCCGTACACTGGGCGGAGCGAAAAGCGTGGATGGGGACGAGTAGCGGCGTACGCAGCCGAGAGCGATCCGGGGACGGTGTGAGCCCGGGGGCGAGCGCGACGTGAAGATCACCCCGGAGCCGCCGGAAGAAAGGCACAGCCGCAAGGCCAGCGCGAGTAGACCCGGCTTCGCGACCCCAATGAGGGGGCCCACCGGCGCGTACGGCGCGACGGAGGGCCAAGGAGGGTGGTACCGCGGGAGCGCGCCGCACACGGCGTAGGCAGGATCGAAGGCTCTCGTCCCTCCGACGGAAGGCAGCAAGTCCGTTGGAGGATGCTCGCAGATGACAGCGCCGACGTACCGCCAGGTGCCCGCACAGGTCGACCTGCCCGCTCTTGAGCACGCCGTGCTCGACTTCTGGCGCGACCAGAAGATCTTCGCCAAGAGCCTGGAGCAGTCCCAGGGCCGACCGGAATGGGTGTTCTACGAAGGCCCGCCGACCGCCAACGGCATGCCCGGCGCCCACCACATCGAAGCACGCGTCTTCAAGGACGTCTTCCCCCGCTTCCGCACCATGCGCGGCTACCACGTGGCCCGCAAGGCCGGCTGGGACTGCCACGGTCTCCCGGTGGAGCTGACGGTCGAGAAGGAGCTCGGCTTCAGCGGCAAGCAGGACATCGAGGCGTACGGCATCGCCGAGTTCAACGCCAAGTGCCGGGCGTCCGTGCTCCGCCACACCGACGCGTTCGAAGCGCTCACGACCCGCATGGGCTACTGGGTCGACCTCAACGACGCGTACGTCACGATGGCCCCCGAGTACATCGAGTCCGTCTGGTGGTCGCTGAAGGAGATCTTCACCAAGGACCTGCTGGTCCAGGACCACCGCGTCGCCCCCTGGTGCCCGCGCTGCGGCACCGGCCTGTCCGACCACGAGCTGGCGCAGGGCTACGAGACGGTCGTGGACCCGTCCGTGTACGTCCGTTTCCCGCTCACCTCCGGTCCGCTCGCCGGCGAGGCCGCGCTCCTGGTGTGGACGACGACCCCGTGGACCCTGGTGTCCAACACGGCGGTCGCCGCGCACCCGGAGGTCACCTACGTCGTCGCGACCAACGGCGAGGAGAAGCTCGTCGTCGCCGAGCCGCTCGTGGGCAAGGCGCTCGGCGAGGGCTGGGAGACCACGGGGCAGACCTTCACCGGCGCCGAGATGGAGCGCTGGACGTACCAGCGTCCGTTCGCGCTGGTGGAGTTCCCGGAGCCCGCCCACTTCGTGGTGAACGCCGACTACGTCACCACCGAGGACGGCACGGGTCTGGTCCACCAGTCCCCCGCCTTCGGTGAGGACGACCTCAAGGTGTGCCGTTCCTACGGCCTGCCGGTCGTCAACCCGGTCCGCCCGGACGGCACCTTCGAGGAGGACGTCCCGCTGGTCGGCGGCGTCTTCTTCAAGAAGGCGGACGAAAAGCTCACCGAGGACCTTCAGCAGCGCGGCCTCCTCTTCAAGCACCTGCCGTACGAGCACAGCTACCCGCACTGCTGGCGCTGTCACACCGCGCTGCTCTACTACGCCCAGCCCTCCTGGTACATCCGGACGACGGCGATCAAGGACCGTCTCATCCAGGAGAACGAGCAGACCAACTGGTTCCCGGCGACGGTCAAGCACGGCCGCTTCGGCGACTGGCTGAACAACAACATCGACTGGGCACTGTCCCGCAACCGCTACTGGGGCACCCCGCTGCCGATCTGGCGCTGCGAGGACGACCACCTCACCTGCGTCGGCTCCCGCGCGGAGCTGACCGAGCTGACCGGCACGGACCAGTCGGGCCTGGACCCGCACCGTCCGTTCATCGACGAGGTCACCTTCGCCTGCCGCCACGACGGCTGCGGCAAGACGGCCACGCGCGTGCCCGAGGTCATCGACGCCTGGTACGACTCGGGTTCCATGCCGTTCGCACAGTGGGGCTACCCGCACAAGAACAAGGAGCTGTTCGAGAGCCGCTACCCGGCGCAGTTCATCTCCGAGGCCATCGACCAGACGCGCGGCTGGTTCTACACGCTGATGGCCGTCGGCACCCTCGTCTTCGACAAGTCGTCGTACGAGAACGTCGTCTGCCTCGGCCACATCCTCGCCGAGGACGGCCGCAAGATGTCCAAGCACCTGGGCAACACCCTGGACCCGATCCCGCTCATGGACCGGCACGGCGCGGACGCGGTGCGCTGGTTCATGGCGGCCGGCGGTTCCCCGTGGGCGGCCCGCCGGGTCGGCCACGGCACCATCCAGGAGGTCGTACGCAAGACCCTGCTGACGTACTGGAACACGGTCGCCTTCCAGGCGCTGTACGCCCGTACGTCGAACTGGGCGCCCGGCGCCGCGGACCCGGCACCGGCCGAGCGCCCGGTGCTGGACCGCTGGCTGCTGTCCGAGCTGCACGCCCTCACCGACCAGGTGACGCAGGCGCTGGAGGCGTACGACACCCAGCGCGCCGGCAAGCTGCTGTCCGCGTTCGTCGACGACCTGTCGAACTGGTACGTCCGCCGCTCGCGGCGCCGCTTCTGGCAGGGCGACAAGGCCGCGCTGCGCACGCTGCACGAGGTGCTGGAGACGGTCACGAAGCTGATGGCCCCGATCACCCCGTTCGTCACCGAGCGGGTGTGGCAGGACCTGGTCGTGCCGGTGACCCCGGGCGCGCCGGAGTCCGTACACCTGGCCTCCTGGCCACAGGCGGACCTGTCGGCGATCGACCCGGAGCTGTCCAGGCAGATGGTCCTGGTGCGCCGGCTGGTGGAGCTGGGCCGGGCCACCCGCGCGGAGTCGGGCGTGAAGACGCGTCAGCCGCTGTCCCGCGCGCTGATCGCGGCGACCGGCTTCGAGTCCCTGGACCCCGAGCTGCACACGCAGATCACCGAGGAGCTGAACGTCTCCTCGCTGGCGTCGCTGTCGCAGGTGGGCGGCTCCCTGGTGGACACCACCGCCAAGGCCAACTTCCGTGCACTGGGCAAGCGGTTCGGCAAGCGCGTGCAGGAGGTGGCCAAGGCCGTCGCCGGTGCCGACGCCGCCGCGCTCTCCCTCGCCCTGCGCGAGGGCACGGCCTCCGTGGAGGTCGACGGTGAGACGGTCACCCTCGCTCCGGACGAGGTGATCATCACGGAAACCCCGCGGGAGGGCTGGTCGGTGGCCTCCGACTCCGGGGCCACGGTCGCGCTGGACCTGGAGATCACGGAGGAGCTGCGGCAGGCGGGCCTGGCGCGTGACGCGATCCGGCTGATCCAGGAGGCCCGCAAGAACAGCGGGTTGGATGTGGCGGACCGGATCGCTCTGCGGTGGACGTCCACGGACCCGGCGGTGGCCGCCGCGCTCAGCGAGCATGCGGGGCTGATCGCCGAGGAGGTCCTGTCGACCGACTTCGGCCAGGGTGAGGCCGACGACACGTACGGCGAGCCGTTCACCGACGAGGGGCTGTCCCTCACGTTCCGCCTGCGGAAGGCGTAAGCGCCGAGCGGTTGGAAAAGGGCCCGGTCTCCGGTTCGGAGGCCGGGCCCTTCTCGAAGTCCGAGTGACGCAACCCGCGTAAAAAGGGCGGGCCCCCAGGACCGAAGTCCGGGGGCCCGCCCTTTTGGACGCTGCCGACGCCGTTGTCGTACTGGTCTCAGTGACCGGTCAGTTGTCGTCCTCGTCGATCAGGAACCCACGCATCGGCGAGGGTGCCTGGCCCATCGGGGACGGACCCTGCGGACGGACCGGGGCCATGGGCTGGGTCATGGCCGGGGTCATCTGCTGCTGACCGCCGTAGGACGGAGCGGACTGAGCGGGGTTGCCGCCCATCGTCTGGTTGCCGCCGTACGACGGGGCGCTCGCGCCGGCCGGAGCCATGGAGGGCGCCGGGGACGGCGGCAGGGACGCGGTGGCCGGGGTGCGCGGCGGGGCCAGCGAGTCGTCGGCCTGGGTCTCCAGCTGGCGCAGCTGGGACTCGAGGTACGACTTCAGGCGCGTGCGGTACTCGCGTTCGAAGCCGCGCAGGTCCTCGACCTTGCGCTCCAGCGTGGCGCGGGCGGACTCCAGGGAGCCCATCGCGACGCGGTGCTTCTCCTGCGCGTCCCGCTCCAGGGCGTCGGCCTTGGCACGGGCGTCACGCTCCAGACCCTCGGCGCGGCTGCGGGCCTCGCCTACGATCTTGTTGGCCTCGGAGCGGGCCTCGGCGATCGCCTGGTCGGCGGTCTGCTGGGCCAGCGAGAGGACACGGGCGGCACTGTCGCCACCGGGGCCCTGACCGTGGCCGCCCATCGGACCGCCCATGGGGCCGCCCATCGGACCGCCCATCTGCTGCTGCATGGGCGGCTGACCGCCCATCGGGCCCTGACCCATCGGACCCTGGCCCATCGGACCGGGACCCTGCGGGCCGCCCTGGCCGCCGGGACCGGCGGGCAGCTGCGGGGCACCGCTCGGCAGCTGGGGCGGACCACCCATGGGGCCACCCATCTGCTGCTGCGGCGGGCCCGATATGCCGGCGGGCACCGGCGCGCCGGGACCTCGCATGCCCTGCTGCTGAGGATGCTGCTGCTGAGGGTGCTGCTGCTGGTCCTGCTCCGGCGGGCCCTTGCGCATGTTCTGCTGGTTCTGCGCGGCCGCACGGGTCGCCGCGGCCAGCTTGGCGCGCAGATCCTCGTTCTCGCGGAGCAGACGGGTCAGTTCGGCTTCGACCTCGTCGAGGAAGGCATCGACCTCGTCCTCGTCATAGCCTTCTCGGAGGCGGACGGTCGTGAACTGCTTGTTCCGCACGTCCTCGGGGGTCAACGGCATCTCTTCACCTCAACGTAGTCATCGGCAGTCGGCAAGACCGTATCGTCCATCCTCATCCCACGAAGTTCCCCGTGATCGAGAGGAGGATGTAGACGATGATCATCAGTACGAAGAAGGACAGGTCGAGCGCCACGCCCCCGAGACGCAGCGGCGGGATGAACCGCCGCAGAAGCTTCAGCGGTGGATCGGTGACAGTGTAGGTGGCCTCCAGTACGACCACCATCGCCTTGCCGGGTTGCCACGAGCGGGCGAACTGGAACACGTAATCCATGACCAGTCGGAAGATGAGCACGGCGAGGAACACCAGTAGCGCGGTGTGGACCACCGTGACGAACACGCTCATGGCCTGCGCTTCCCTCTCCCCTGCTCCGTGCTCTTCCGAACGTCGATCCGGTTGTGTGTCTCAGCTCTGGTTGAAGAACCCGCCCTCTGCGATGCGGGCCTTGTCCTCCGCCGTGACATCGACGTTAGCAGGAGACAACAGGAACACCTTCTGCGTCACCCGCTCGATGCTGCCGTGAAGACCAAACACCAAACCGGCCGCAAAGTCGACAAGTCGCTTCGCGTCTGTGTCATCCATCTCAGTCAGATTCATGATCACCGGGGTTCCCTCACGGAAGTGTTCCCCGATGGTACGGGCTTCGTTGTAGGTCCGCGGGTGAAGCGTGGTGATCCGGTAAGGCTCTCGCTCGGACACAACCTTGGGCATGATCACCGGTGCGTTCTTCTCGAGGGACTGACGTTCTTGTGTGATGGATGCCACGGGCGCGATCCGCGCCGGACGTCCGGATTCCGCGGCGAGCGCCGTCGAACGGGCCACCGGCTCGCGCGGCGCGGGCGGTTGCACGATTCGCACCTCTTCGTCCCTTTGGGGCTGATGTGCGCTGTGCGACGGGTGTGACGATTCATGCCGTCGGTGGTCCCGCTCGGGCTCCGGGTCCAGCTCGGGTTCGAAGTCGTCGTCGGGGTCGAATCCGCGGCCGTCGTACCCATCGTCCTCCACGAGGCCGAGGTAGACCGCCATCTTGCGCATCGCGCCGGCCATGCTCTGAGTCCTCCGCTCTGTGGTGGATCGACTGACGACTGCCAAGTGCCCGCGATCCACGTGGCCGTTGTGCCCGCATTCACGGGCATTGACCATATTTTCTGCTGTGGTCCGACTTCCTGGCGACGTTACCCGAGCCTGGGGCGGACTCCGAGTACCGCAGTGCCGACGCGCACATGTGTCGCCCCGGCGGCCACGGCCTGTTCGAGGTCCGCACTCATCCCTGCTGACACCATGGTTGCAGCCGGATGGGCTCGGCGCAGGTCAGTCGACAAATCCATGAGCCGCTGAAACGCCTCCTGTTCGCGTCCCGCGTACTCCCCGGTGAGCGGAGCGACGGTCATCAGTCCGTCGAGCCGCAGCCCCGGCGCCTCGCCGACGAGGTCGGCCAACTCTTCGATTCCGTCCGGGGACACGCCTCCGCGCTCACCCCGGCCGCTCACGCCCGCGTCCAGCGCGACCTGGATCAGGCACCCGACCTCGCGCTCCGCCCGCACCGCCTCCTTCGACAGCGCGGTGACGAGCCGGGCGCGGTCGACGGACTGCACGACAGCGGCGTAACCGACCACCGAACGCACCTTGTTGGTCTGCAATTGACCGACAAAATGCCATTTCAGTGGCAGATCCGCGCACGCGGCGGCCTTCGGAGCCGCGTCCTGGTCACGGTTCTCGGCGACATGACGCACACCGAGTTCCGACAGGATCCGCACATCGCTCGCCGGGTAGGTCTTGGTGACCACGATCAGGGTCACCTCCTCCCGCCTGCGCCCCGCCGCCACACACGCGGCGGTGATGCGCTCCTCCACTTTCGCCAGGTTTGCGGCGAGTTCGGTCTTACGGTCCGTCATGCCCCATCAGTCCAGCCACACATAGCCCGCGAGCCGCCCGGTCGTGCGGTCGCGGCGGTACGAGAAGTGGTCGCCCGACTCCAGCGTGCACACCGGTGACTGCGCCCGGTCGCACACCCCGAGCCGGTCGAGCTGCGCGTGCACCCCGGCGCTCACATCGACCGCCGGCGTACCCCAGCTCGTCTCAGCGTGCGCCGCCGGCTCGACGGCGGCCACTTCGGCGCGCATCGGCTCCGGCACCTCGTAGCACCGCCCGCAGACGGCCGGTCCGGTGCGCGCGACGATCCGGCCGGGCTCGGCGCCGAGTTCGGCCATGGCCCGTACGGCGGCGGGAACGACCCCCCTGACCATGCCGGGCCGTCCGGCGTGCGCGGCTGCCACGACCCCGGCGACGGGATCGGCCAGCAGCACCGGCACGCAGTCGGCGGTGAGGACGGCGAGGGCGAGTCCGCGGCGGGCGGTGACGATCGCGTCGACCTCCGGGACCGGGCCGTCGGCCCAGGGCTCGTCCACCGCGGCCACGCCGGCGCCGTGCACCTGGTTCATCCAGACGACCCGGTCCGCGTCGAGACCGAGCGACTTGGCGGCGATGTCCCGGTTGGTCCGTACGGCCTCCGGGTCGTCGCCGACCGCGCCGCCCAGGTTGAGCTCCTCATACGGAGCGGCGCTCACCCCGCCCCACCGGTCGGTGAAGGCGAAGTGCGCGCCGCTCACGCTCTCGCGCCGTCCTATCACTTGAGGAAGTCCGGAACGTCCAGTTCCTCGGCCGCGCTGTCCGAGTAGGTCCGCGGCGCCGGCGTGACCGGCGGGGCGACCGGGATGTCGGGCACCGGCTCGGGCGCCGGCTCCGGCTCCTCCTTCGGCGTCACGCTGCCGAGCGAGCCGAAGGTCGGCCGGCTGGGCTCGGCCGGCCGTGCCGGGGCGGGCTCCTCGCGACGGGGTGCCGTCGAAGCCGAGGCCGAGCCGAGCACGTTGTCCCGGCGGGCCGGCGGCTGGCCGCCGTCGAAGCCGGCCGCGATCACGGTGACCCGGACCTCGTCGCCGAGGGCGTCGTCGATGACCGCGCCGAAGATGATGTTGGCCTCGGGGTGGGCGGCCTCGCTGACCAGCTGGGCCGCCTCGTTGATCTCGAACAGGCCCAGGTCGGAGCCGCCGGAGATGGAGAGCAGCACGCCGCGGGCGCCGTCGATGGACGCCTCCAGCAGCGGCGAGGAGATCGCCATCTCGGCGGCGGCCACCGCGCGGTCGTCGCCGCGGGCCGAGCCGATCCCCATGAGCGCCGAACCGGCCTCGGACATGACCGACTTCACGTCGGCGAAGTCGAGGTTGATCAGGCCCGGGGTGGTGATGAGGTCGGTGATGCCCTGGACGCCGGAGAGCAGGACCTGGTCGGCGGACTTGAAGGCGTCCAGGACCGAGACCTGGCGGTCCGAGATGGACAGCAGCCGGTCGTTGGGGATCACGATGAGGGTGTCGACCTCTTCGCGCAGTTCGGCGATGCCGTCCTCGGCCTGGTTCGCGCGGCGCCGTCCCTCGAAGGTGAACGGGCGCGTGACCACGCCGATGGTCAGGGCGCCGAGGGAGCGCGCGATGCTGGCCACGACGGGTGCGCCGCCGGTGCCGGTGCCGCCGCCTTCTCCGGCCGTCACGAAGACCATGTCGGCCCCCTTGAGGACCTCCTCGATCTCCTCGCGGTGGTCCTCTGCGGCCTTGCGGCCGACGGCCGGGTTGGCTCCGGCGCCGAGTCCGCGGGTGAGTTCCCGGCCGACGTCGAGCTTGACGTCGGCATCGCTCATCAACAGCGCCTGTGCGTCGGTGTTGATGGCGATGAACTCGACGCCCTTGAGACCGACCTCGATCATCCGGTTGATGGCATTGACACCACCGCCGCCGACACCGATGACCTTGATGACTGCGAGGTAGTTCTGCGGTGCTGCCACGTCGAAGGCCTCTCGCCTCGAATTACGTTGTCGCCGCCGTGCGGTGCCCCGCGCCGGGACGACGGATGCCGAATGGGACGGTCCGTAGCGCCGACCCGAACCCTAACCCTGAAGTTTAGGGTTACCAGTGTGTCTGTTCCCTGGAGTCTTCTGAACAGGACACTAAGTCGACAAGTGGCGCCCGTTCAACGAACACGCCGAACCTCCCGTTTTTCTTTTCACCCTATGTGATCAGCCATAGCAGTGCCCAACCAGGGTGCTGGCCTGCGCTGATGTGCGTCAACTCCGCGATGACGCAGGGGCGATGGGAACGCTGACATCGAAGTGCCGCGCGGCGGGAGCTGCTTTCATGAGAGCTGTGAGGGTCCGTGCCTTGGCGCGGCCGTTCTCGCCACTTCCCCACAAGACCGTGCGGCCGTCGGCCAGCTCCAGCGAGACGGCGTCAAAGGAACGGACTTGGACGGTGCGGGTCCGTTTCGCCACGGCGGCCGGCAGGTCACCGGCGACCCGGACCGCCTCGCGCACCAGCCGGTCGGTGCCGAAACGCCGGAAGCCCGCGGCGCCGGAACCCGTGCGGGAGACGGACAATTCCAGCATCGGTACGGCATTCGGCGCCTGCGAAACCGTGGCGAAACGGACACCTTCGTCATCGACTTCGGTGAAGTTCCCGCCCTTTCGGAGCAGCAGAACCGGAGTGCGCTCGGTCACTTTCAGCCCGATTCCATCGGGCCAGGAACGGACCACGTCAACCCTGTCGATCCGGGGCAGTCTCCGGCGCAATCGGGCCTCGATGCCGTCGGTGTCGACGGAAATCATCGGGGCCCCGACCGGCACGGCCGCCGCGTCGCGCACCTCGGCGGACGTCAGCACGCGCGTGCCGGACACCGACACATGGCCGACGCGCAGCCATGCGGAGCCGTACAACACCCATGCCGCACCGGCGACGAGGAGCACGGCGGCTGCCACAGCCAGGATGACGATCGTACGAAGGCGCAGTTTCCCGGACCGGCGCCCGGGCGGCGGGCCGGACGACTCCTGCTGGCGTTCACCGCGCTCGGCGGTAGTCGGTCCGGCCACCCTTACTGCCCTTTCGTCATACGGTCCTAACGGCGCGAGGCGATCGCCTCGTACACCATGCCGACGAGCAGCTCGTCGGCGTCCCGGCGGCCGAACTCGCTTGCCGCGCGGGACATCTCGTACAGCCGGTGCGGGTCGGCGAGCACGGGCAGGACGTTCTGCTGCACCCACTCGGGCGTCAGCTCCGCGTCGTCGACGAGGAGTCCGCCGCCGGCCTTCACCACCGGCTGGGCGTTGAGCCGCTGTTCGCCGTTGCCGACGGGCAGCGGGACGTAGGCGGCCGGGAGCCCGACGGCGGAGAGTTCGGCGACGGTCATCGCGCCCGCACGGCAGAGCATCATGTCGGCCGCGGCGTACGCGAGGTCCATCCGGTCCAGGTAACTTACCGGGACATAGGGGGGCATCCCCGGCATCTGCTGCACCTGCGGCAGTTCGTTCTTCGGGCCGACCGCGTGCAGGATCTGGATGCCGGCCTGCTGCAGCCAGGGCGCGACCTGCTGGACGACCTCGTTGAGGCGCCGGGCGCCCTGGGAGCCGCCGGAGACGAGCAGCGTGGGCAGGTTCGGGTCGAGGCCGAAACGGTGGCGGCCCTCGGGACGGGCCGCGGCACGGTCCAGGGTGGCGATGGAGCGGCGCAGCGGGATGCCGATGTAGCGGGCGTCGCGCAGCTTGCTGTCCGGCGTGGAGACGGCGACCCGGGCGGCGTACCGGGAGCCGATCTTGTTGGCCAGCCCCGGGCGGGCGTTCGCCTCGTGGATCACGATGGGCACGCCGAGCCGCTTGGCGGCCAGGTAGCCGGGCAGGGCGACGTAACCGCCGAAGCCGACCACGACGTCCGCCTTGGTGCGCTCGAGGATCTGCTCGGCGGCCTTGATCGTGCCGCGCAGCCGGCCCGGGACGGTGATCAGCTCGGGGGTTGGCTTGCGGGGCAGCGGCACCGCCGGGATCAGCGCCAGCTCGTAGCCGCGCTCCGGGACGAGCCGGGTCTCCAGACCGCGCTCCGTGCCCAGGGCCGTGATCCCCACGGTCGGGTCCTGCCTGCGCAGGGCGTCCGCGAGGGCGAGCGCGGGCTCGATGTGGCCCGCGGTGCCCCCGCCGGCGAGTACGACATGCACCGAAATTCACCGCTCTCCGGACGAACGCGCCACCGAGGCACGCCGTCGCATCGTGTTCCATCTCCGAGGCCCCCGCGCACCGCCGGAGCCTCCCGCCCGCTTTCTACCAAAGCGAGGTTGCCGCATCGCAAGCGCTGCCCGCGCAGCGGGCTCGTCACGTGCGAAGGCGATCAGCAGCCCGATGGCGAACATGGTCGGCAGCAGGGCGGACCCTCCGTAGGAGAACAGCGGGAGGGGGACGCCGGCGATCGGCAGCAGACCGAGCACCGCACCGATGTTGATCACTGCCTGGGCGGTGATCCAGGTGGTCACGCCTCCCGCGGCGTACCTCACGAAGGGGTCCTCCGTGCGTCCGGCCACGCGGATACCCGCATAGCCTAGAGCCGCGAACAGGGCGAGCACCGACAGCGTCCCCGCCAGGCCCAGTTCCTCACCGGTGACGGCGAAGATGAAGTCGGTGTGGGCTTCCGGGAGTTGTCCCCATTTTTCCACACTCGCGCCGAGCCCGGAACCGAAGAGTCCGCCGGAGGCGAGGGCGTAGATGCCGTGCACGGCCTGCCAGCAGTCGGCGGCACCCGCCTTGGGCTCGGTCGCACCGATACAGGAGAGCCGGGCCATCCGGTTGGGGCTGGTCTTGATGAGGACGAAACCGATCAGGGCGGCGATCTGCAGCACCACGGCGAACAGCCGCGTCGGCGCCCCGGCGAGCCACAGCAGGCCGAACAGGACCGCCGTGAGGATGATCGCGGTGCCCATGTCGCCGCCGAGCATGATCAGCCCGAGCAGCAGGAAGGTGACCGGTACCAGCGGCACCAGCATGTGCTTCCACTGGGTCAGCAGCTTCCTCTCCTGCTTCCGGGCGATCAGGTCCGCGCCCCACAGCACCAGGGCCAGCTTGCCGAACTCACTGGGCTGGATCTGGAAGGAGCCACCGAGGGAGATCCAGTTCTGGTTGCCGTTGACCGCCATCCCTATCCCCGGCACCTGCACCAGGGCCATCATGAAGACGGCACCGGCCAGGATCGGGTAGGCCAGCGCCCGGTGCAGTTTCACCGGCATGCGGGAGGCCACGAACAGCAGTACGCCGCCCAGCACGGCGGCCAGCAGCTGCTTGCGGAAGAAGTACGAGCCCGGCAGCGACATCTGCAGCGCGGTGATCTGGGAGGCCGAGTAGACCATCACCAGGCCCAGCACGATGATCAGCACACTGCCGCCGAGGATCAGGTAGTAGGCGGTCAGCGGGCGGTCCCAGGCCTTCTGCGCGCGCGTGTAGAACCGTCGTACGGGGTTGTCGCGCGAGGACCGGGAAACGGCGGGACGCCCCGACGCCCGCTGCACGGGCGGCCGGCCGGTACGGCTACTGGGCATCGGCGCCTCCACTGAACGTCGACCGTCCCACGCGTCCCTCCCATGATCCGCCCGGCAGGCGGCCGGGGTCAGGCTTCGAGCTCGCGGACCGCCGCCGCGAACGCGTCACCGCGCTGGTTGTAGTTGGTGAACATGTCCATGGAGGCACAGGCCGGGGCCAGCAGCACCGTGTCACCGGGCTGCGCGAGCCGCTTCGCTTCCGTCACCGCCTGGAGCATCGCCCCAGTGTCGGTCCGGTCGAGGTCCACGACGGGTACTTCCGGCGCGTGTCGCGCGAGGGCCTCGCGGATCAGGGCGCGATCGGCGCCGATCAGGACGGCACCGCGAAGTCGCTTCGCCGACTTGGCGACGAGCTCGTCGAAGGTCGCGCCCTTCGCCAGACCACCCGCAATCCATACAATCGACTCATATGACGCCAACGACGCTTCGGCGGCATGCGTGTTGGTCGCCTTGGAGTCGTCCACGTACGCCACCGAGTCGATGTCGGCGATGTGCGCGATGCGGTGGGCGTCCGGCCGGAAGGACCTGAGACCGTCGCGTACGGCCTTGGCGGGCACCCCGAAGGCGCGCGCGAGGGCCGCCGCGGCAAGGGCGTTGGCGATGTTGTGCGGGGCCGGCGGGTTGACGTCGGAGACCTCGGCCAGCTCCTGGGCGTTCTTCTGCCGGTTCTCCACGAAGGCGCGGTCGACCAGGATGCCGTCGACGACGCCGAGTTGGGAGGGCGCGGGGGCGCCGAGGGTGAACCCGATGGCCCGGCAGCCCTCCTCCACGTCGGCCTCGCGGACCAGGTCCTCGGTGGCCTTGTCCTCGACGTTGTACACGCAGGCGACCCGGTTGCCCTCGTAGATACGTCCCTTGTCGCGGGCGTAGGCCTCCATGGAGCCGTGCCAGTCCAGGTGGTCGGGCGCGAGGTTGAGAACCGCGGCCGAATGCGCCCGCAGGGAGGGCGCCCAGTGCAGCTGGTAGCTGGACAGCTCCACGGCGAGGACGTCGTACTGCTCCTCGCCGAGGACCGCGTCCAGCAGGGACACGCCGATGTTGCCGACGGCGGCCGTGCGCAGGCCCGCGGCCTTCAGGATCGACGCGAGCATCTGCACGGTCGTGGTCTTGCCGTTGGTGCCCGTGACGGCCAGCCAGGGCGCCGCGTCGGGGCCCCTGAGGCGCCAGGCCAGCTCGACGTCGCCCCAGACGGGCACGCCCGCCTTCCCGGCCGCCAGGAACAGCGGCTTGTCGGGCTGCCAGCCGGGCGCGGTGACGATCAGCTCGGTGCCCTCCGGCAGGGTGGCCCCGTCTCCCAGGCGCACGGTGACGCCGAGCGCCTGGAGTTCCGCGGCCTGTTCACGCGCGCGTGCGTCGTCGCCGTCGTTGACGACCGTGACGATCGCCCCGCGCGCGTGCAGCACCTTGGCCGCCGGGACGCCGGAGACGCCGAGCCCCGCGACGGTGACGTGCTTGCCCTGGAAGTCGGAGGACGCCGAGGAGGTGGTCACTTGTCCGCTGCCCATCCTGCGTAGAAAAGGCCCAGTCCGACGATCACACAGATGCCCTGAATGATCCAGAACCGGACCACCACCAGGACTTCGGACCAGCCCTTGAGTTCGAAGTGGTGCTGCAGTGGCGCCATCCGGAACACGCGCTTTCCGGTGAGCCGGAAGGAGCCGACCTGGATGACGACCGACATGGTGATGAGGACGAACAGGCCGCCCATGATGGCCAGCAGCAGCTCCGTGCGGGAGAGGATGGCCAGGCCGGTGAGGACACCGCCGAGGGCGAGCGAGCCGGTGTCGCCCATGAAGATCTTCGCCGGCGAGGTGTTCCACCACAGGAAGCCCAGGCAGGCACCCATCAGCGCGGAGGCGATCACCGCGAGGTCGAGCGGGTCGCGCACCTCGTAGCAGGCGGCCGGGTTGGTCAGCGTCTGCGCGTTGGCGCAGGACTCCTGGAACTGCCAGACGCCGATGAACGTGTAGGCGCCGAAGACGAGCACGGAGGCGCCGGTGGCCAGACCGTCCAGACCGTCGGTGAGGTTCACGCCGTTCGACATCGCGAGGATCATGAACAGCGCCCAGATCACGAACAGGACCGGGCCGATCTTCCAGCCGAAGTCGGTGATGAACGACAGCTTGTCGGAAGCGGGGGTGTTGCCGCGCGCGTCGGCGAACATCAGCGACAGCACCGCGAAGCCGATGCCGACGATCAGCTGGCCGGCCATCTTCGCCTTGGCCCGCAGACCCAGCGAACGCCGCTTGACGATCTTGATGTAGTCGTCGAGGAAGCCGACCAGGCCCATGCCGAACATCAGGCCGAGGACCAGCAGCCCGGAGTAGGTGGGCGGGTAACCGGTGATGAGCTTGCTCAGGAAGTACGCGGCGATCGTCGCCAGGATGAAGGCGATGCCGCCCATCGTCGGCGTACCGCGCTTGCTGGCGTGCTCGCGCGGGCCGTCGTCACGGATGTACTGGCCGTAGCCCTTGCGGGCGAGGAGCTTGATCAGCAGCGGGGTGCCGATCAGCGTCAGGAAGAGGCCAATGACTCCTGAGAACAGGATCTGCTTCATCATCGGGCGGCAACCTCACCCTCGGCACCGGTCTCGACGAGCGCCTGGGCAACGCTCTCGAGCCCCACCGAACGGGACGCCTTCACGAGTACGACGTCCCCCGGGCGCAACTCGCTGCGCAACAGGTCGATCGCCGCCTGTGCGTCGGACACGTGCACCGACTCCTCACCCCACGAACCCTCGTTATATGCGCCCAGTTGCAGCCAGGAGGCCTCAATCCCCCCGACGGCGACGAGCTTGCTGACGTTGAGCCGGACGGCGAGCCGTCCGACGGCGTCGTGCTCGGCGAGCGCCTCGTCCCCCAGCTCGGCCATCTTGCCGAGCACCGCCCACGTGCGGCGCCCCTTGCCCATGGCCGCGAGCGCCCTCAGGGCGGCCCGCGTGGACTCGGGGTTGGCGTTGTAGGCGTCGTTGACGATGGTCACGCCGTCCGGGCGCTCGGTGACCTCCATGCGCCAGCGGGAGAGGGTGCCCGCCTCGGAGAGCGCGGTGGCGATCTCTTCCGCGGACATGCCCAGCTCATGGGCGACGGCGGCCGCGGCGAGCGCGTTCGACACGTGGTGCTCACCGTACAGGCGCATGGTCACATCGCATGCACCGGAGGGTGTGAGAAGCCTGAAGGAGGGCTGTCCGCTGTCCGTGAGACGTACGTTCTCGGCGCGTACGTCCGCTTCGGCCGACTCTCCGAAAAGGACCACCTTCGCCTTGGTACGCGGTGCCATGGCCCTGACCAGCGGGTCGTCGGCGTTCAGGACGGCCGCGCCGTCCTCCGGGAGGCCCTCGATGATCTCGCCCTTGGCCTGCGCGATCTGCTCGCGGCCGCCGAACTCGCCGATGTGGGCGGTGCCGACGTTGAGGACGACGCCGATCCTCGGGGGTGTGAGGTCGGTGAGGTAGCGGATGTGCCCGACGCCGCGGGCGCCCATCTCCAGCACGAGGAACTGTGTCTCCTCGGTGGCGGTGAGGGCGGTCAGCGGCAGCCCGATCTCGTTGTTGAGCGACTGCGGCGTGAACACCGTCGGCGCCTTGCGCTGGAGCACCTGCGCGATCAGGTCCTTGGTGCTGGTCTTGCCCGCCGAGCCGGTCAGGGCGACGAGGGTCGCGCCGAGCCGCTTGACCACGTGCCGGGCGAGGGCGCCGAGGGCGGCCTGGACGTCCTCGACGACGATCGCGGGCACGCCGACCGGGCGCGACGCCAGTACGGCGACCGCGCCCGCCTCGACGACCCGCGCCGCGAAGTCGTGGCCGTCCACGCGCTCGCCGACGAAGGCGGCGAACAGGCTGCCGGGCTCCACCTCTCGGGAGTCCCGGACGACCGGGCCCGTGACCTGCGTGGACGGATCCGGTATGTCGTGCGTCTGCCCGCCGACGACTGCTGCGATCTCGGCGAGGGAGAGGGCGATCACAAGTTCATCCCCTGGGTCTTCTGGATTTTCATCCCTGGGTTTTCTGGATGGCTTCGCGGAGCACCTGGCGGTCGTCGAAGGGACGGACCACGCCGGCGATGTCCTGGCCCTGCTCGTGGCCCTTGCCCGCGACCAGCACGGTGTCACCGGCCTGGGCGCGGCCCACGGCGGCGGCGATCGCGGCGGCCCGGTCCTCGAAGAGGACCACCTCGCCGCGCTCGTGCGCGGGCACGGAGGCCGCGCCCTGGAGCATGGTCGCGAGGATCGCCAGGGGGTCCTCGGAGCGGGGGTTGTCGGAGGTCAGTACGGCCGTGTCGGCGAGCCGGGCCGCCGCGGCACCCATCGGGGCGCGCTTGGTCTGGTCACGGTCGCCGCCGCAGCCGAGGACGACGTGCAGCCGGCCCTTGGTGACCTTGCGCAGGGCCTTGAGCACCGACTCGACCGCGTCGGTCTTGTGGGCGTAGTCCACGACCGCGAGGTAGGGCTGCCCGGCGTCCACGCGCTCCAGGCGGCCGGGGACCCCGGGTACGGCGGCGATGCCGTCGGCGGCGGTCTGCGGGTCGAGGCCGGCGGCGGCGAGGGCGACGATGGCGGCGAGGGTGTTCGCCACGTTGAAGGGGCCCGGCAGTGGCGACTTGGCGTGTACGCGCTCGCCGTTCGGGCCGACGACGGTGAACGTCGAGTCCATGGGGCCGACCTGGACGTGCTCGGCGCGCCAGTCGGCGTCGGGGTGGCCCTCGGCCGAGAAGGTGACGACCGGGACGCTCGCCTCCTCGGCGAGCCGGCGGCCGTACTCGTCGTCGGCGTTGACCACGCCGAGTCTGCTGCGTTCCGGCGTGAACAGCTGCGCCTTGGCCCGGAAGTAGTCCTCCATGCCGGAGTGGAACTCCATGTGTTCCGGGCTGAGGTTGGTGAACACGGCGATGTCGAAGACGCAGCCGTCGACCCGGCCGAGGACCAGGGCGTGGCTGGAGACCTCCATGGCGACCGCGTCGACGCCGCGTTCGCGCATGACGGCGAAGAGCGCCTGCAGGTCGGTGGCTTCGGGGGTGGTGCGCTCGGACTTGATGCGTTCGTCGCCGATGCGCATCTCGACCGTGCCGACGAGACCGGTGGACTTCGCGGTCCGCAGACCGCCCTCGACCAGGTAGGCCGTGGTGGTCTTGCCGGAGGTGCCGGTGATGCCGATCTGGAGCAGGTCGTGCCCGGGGTGGCCGTAGATGGTGGCCGCGAGTTCACCCATCCGCGCGCGTGGGCCGTCCACGACGAGGACCGGCAGTCCGGTCGCGGCGGCGCGCTCGGCGCCCGTCGGGTCGGTGAGCACGGCGACCGCGCCGAGTCCGGCGGCCTGGGTGACGAAGTCGGCACCGTGCAGTCGGGCGCCCGGCAGGGCGGCGTACAGGTCGCCGGGGCGGACGGCGCGCGAGTCGTGGGTGATCCCCGTGATCTCGGCGGCGGCGTCCGGGACGGCGGCACCCAGCTGATCGGCCAGTTCCGCGAGGGGTGTGGCGGAGACCTCGACCGGTCGCGGCGGTCCCGGATATGTCACGGAAGCGCCCTTCTGGGTGGTTTGGGACTGATCAGCGTGTGGCACGGCGGTGAGCGTACCCGGCACACCCGCTCCGGAGCGAAGTGAGGGGCGCGGGGCGCCTTGGTTCCCGGGTTCCGGGGTGATCGTTGTCACGGGCTGGTTCCTGGTGTTTCCGGTGCTGATCAGGGCTTGTAGTCGACGGGCAGGTTGGCGGGCTGCGCCCCGGTCGGCGGCACCTGCAGGGTCTTCAGCGCGAACTCCATCACCTGCTTGTAGATGGGACCGCAGATCTGGCCGCCGTAGTAGCTGCCGGAGGTGGCGTTCTGGATGGCGCAGTACACGGTGATGCGGGGGTTGTCCGCGGGCGCGAAGCCGGCGAACGACGAGGTGTAACCGTGGTACCTGCCGGTGGCCGGATCCACACGGTTGGCCGTGCCGGTCTTGCCCGCGACCCGGTAGCCGGGGATGCGTGCCTTGATGCCGGTGCCCTGCTCGTCGTCCACGACGGACTCCAGCATCTGGGCGAGGGAGGTGGCGGTCTTCTGGCTGACGACCCTGGTCTGCCTGGGCTTGGGCGCCGGGGTGAAGCGGCCGTCGGGGCCCTTGGTGCCGCGCACCAGGGTCGGCTGGATCCGGACCCCGCCGTTGGCGATGGTCGAGTACACGGAGGCGGCCTGCAGGGCGTTGAGGGAGAAGCCCTGGCCGAAAGGAATCGTGTACTGCTGCGAAGTGGACCACTTCCGGTACGGCGAGAGGATGCCGGGGGTCTCGCCGGGGAAGCCGAGCCCGGTGTAGCTGCCGATGCCGAACTTGCGCAGGTAGGAGTAGAGGACCTTGTTCGCCTCGGCCTGCGTTCTGCCGAGCTGGCCGGTGGCCAGGATGGTGCCGATGTTGCTGGACTTGGCGAGGACGCCGTTGAGGGTGAGGTACCAGGTGTCGTGGTCGACGTCGTCCGAGAAGAGCCGGTCGCCGCGGTGCAGCCGGTTGGGTACGACGACGTGGGTGAGCGGGGTCGCGGCGTTCTCCTGCAGCACGGCCGCCATGGACATCACCTTGGCGGTGGAGCCGGGCTCGTAGGCGTCCTGGAGGGCCGCGTTGCCCATGGCCTCCGCGTCCGCCTTCGACAGGTTGTTCGGGTCGAAGCCGGGCGCGTTGGCCATGGCCAGGATCTGGCCGGTGCGGGTGTCCTGGACGACGACGTACCCGCGGTCCGCGCTGGACTTCCTCACCTGCTCGGTGATGGCGTTCTGCGCGGCCCACTGGATGTCGCGGTCGATGGTCAGCTCGACGGCGGAGCCGGGCACGGCGGGGGTCTCGTTGGACCCGGCCGTGGGCACCTCGCGCCCGCCGGACTGGGCATAGCGGATCTTGCCGTCCTTGCCCGCCAGCTGCTTGTTCATCTCCTGCTCGACGCCGCCACCGCCCTGGCCGTCGGAGTTGACCCAGCCCAGTATGCCGGCGGCGAGGTCGCCGTTGGGGTACACGCGCTGGCTGCTGGGGTCGGCGAAGACGCCGGCCAGCACGTTGGCGGTGTTGTTGTCCGTCTCCGCCTTCTTGGCGAGCGCGGCCTTCAGATCCTTGATCTGCTTCCAGACCTGCGGGGTCTGCCGGGTGGCGAGCCGGGCGTACCGGGAGGTGCTGTTCTCGGGCCGCAGCTTGTGCACGATCTCGGCCTGGCTCCGCCCGAGGATCGGCGAGAGCAGCGCGGCGGCCTGCTCCGGACCGTCGTCGATCTTCAGCTGCTTCCTGCTGAACATCGTGGGGTCGGCCGTGATGTCGTACGCGTCCTCGCTGATGGCGAGGGCCACGCCGTTGCGGTCGGTGATCCCGCCGCGGTCGGCGGCCAGCGTGTGCACGACATACCGGTTCTGCTCGGCCCGCGCGGCGTACGCGCTGGCGTCGACGGCCTGCACCTGGAGCAGCCGTACGACGAAGGCGAGCAGGACCAGGGTCAGGGCGAGGCTGACCATGCGCAGCCGGGGCCGCGCGCTGCCGAGCCGGAGGGGGCGCTGGGCCGGCGGCCGTGCGCCGCCCGGCCGCCGGGCCGGACGCGCCCCGGGCCCGGGCTGCCGCCGCACGGCACTCCTCGGCCGCGGCGGCTTGGCAGGCCCGGGCACACGACGGCGCGGCGCTTCCCTGTCGGACACTTCCGTCACCTGCCGGGGGTCGGGGTCGGGATGGACTGGAGGGCGGCGGACACCTGGGCCCGGACCGGACGACGCCGCCACGCGCGCGGGACCGCACCGGCGCCGTACCGGAACCGGCATCCACCCCCGCCGGCACCCGAGCCGAGCGCATACGCAAACCCGGGCACACGACGGCGCGGCGCTTCCCTGTCGGACACTTCCGTCACCTGCCGGGGGTCGGGGTCGGGAGGGGCTGGGGGATGGCGGGCGGCGGGGGTGCGACCGCTGCCGGGGCGGAGAGTGCGGGGACGGGCTGGGGCTGTCCCTGCGCCGGTGGGGCGGAGACGGGTGCGGACGGGGGCGCGGAAAAGGCGGCGGCCGGGGTCAGGGCCTCGGGGGCGACCGGGGCGGTGAGGGCGGCGGGCCCGGGGCTCGCGACGCCCGGTACACCCTTGACGGTGCCGTCGGGATTGAGGAAGGCCGGGTCTCCGCCGGGGACCATGCCGAGTTCGCGGGCCCGGCGCTGGAGGGCGGCGGGGTCCGAGTAGGCGTCGATGTCCCGCTGGAGGGCCTGTTCCTGGTCGGTGAGGCTCCTCGTCTCCTTCTGCAGGGCGTCGAGCTTGAACGAGCCTTCGCTGAGTGCGGAGTTCAGCACCAGCAGCCCGATGAGGCCGCCGCCGAGCAGCAGGACGACGAGAAGGACGAACGGGGTGCGGGCGGCCCGGGCGCGGCCGGCCGGGAAGAGCCGGGCGAGCCGCGCGGCCCGCCCCCTCAGCGCGGGTTTCCTACTCACGGCTCCCCCGGTCAGTTCGGGAATCCAACCGACCCGTCTCGCTCACTCGGCGTCCTCCCTGATGCGCTCGGCGCCGCGCAGCCTGGCCGGTGCGGCCCGGCGGTTCTCGGCGACCTCTTCCTCGGTGGGAAGTTCGGCACCCCGGGTGAGCAGCTTGAGCCGCGGCTGGTAGCGCTCGGGCACGACCGGCAGCCCGGGCGGCGCGGTCGACGCGGCGCCGGCCGCGAACACCTGCTTGACCAGGCGGTCCTCGAGCGAGTGATACGACAGGACGGCGATGCGCCCGCCGACGTCGAGGGCCTTCACCGCCGCCGGGATCGCCCGCTCCAGGACGGACAGTTCCCCGTTGACCTCGATGCGCAGCGCCTGGAAGGTGCGCTTGGCGGGGTTGCCGCCGGTGCGCTTGGCGGCCTGCGGGAGCGCGTCGCGGATCAGCTCGACCAGCCGGGCGCTGTTGCTGAACGGCTCCTTCTCGCGCTCGCGCACGATCGCGGCCACGATCCGTTTGGCCTGCTTCTCCTCGCCGTACGCGCGCAGGATGCGCACGAGTTCGCCTGCCGGATAGGTGTTGAGGACCTCGGCGGCGCTGATGCCGCTCGTCTGGTCCATCCGCATGTCCAGCGGCGCGTCCTGGGCGTAGGCGAAGCCGCGGCCGGCCTCGTCCAGCTGCATGGACGAGACCCCGAGATCGAACAGGACACCCTGCACGCGTGCGATGCGAAGCCGGTGCAGGACGTCGGGCAGCTCGTCGTAGACGGCGTGCACCAGGCTGGCGCGCTCACCGAAGGGCGCCAGCCGCTCGCCGGACAGCCGCAGCGCCTCCTTGTCCCGGTCGAGGCCGACCAGCCGCGCCTCGGGGAACCGGGTCAGCAGCGCCTCGCTGTGTCCGCCGAGGCCGAGTGTGCAGTCGACGACCACCGCTCCCGGGCGCTCCAGGGCGGGCGCCAGCAGGTCCAGGCACCGCTGGAGCATCACCGGGACGTGTCGACTCTGGCTCAAGGGGGCCTCTCATCTTCCGGCGCGGGCCGCACGCACCGCCGGGTCCCCGCCAGCTCGTGAAGGGGAGGCCTGCCGGCGCCGGAAGCGTCAGCCGGACCGGGAGCGGGAGGAGGCCGAGCCGTACGTACGCGCCGCGCACGTGGGGAGACGGCCCGGTGTGAGCCGGCGTCTCCGGGGGTTTCACCAGCAGGGAGAGCCGCGTCTCCCGCTTCGCGCCACTTTAGTCCACCGTGTCTCGCGGTCAATCAACCGGCCTGCGCGTCGCCTACCGCATCGCGGCGGGAGCCGCAATTCGGCGGGGTTCACCCGTCCGGACCAGGTTTACCCCACCTGTGGGTTGGCTCACAACAAGCCGCGATGACGTTCTTTGTCCCGACTCACAGCGGGCCGGGACCGGGCGTGACCAGTAACGTCATGAGTATGACGACTTCCGCAGCAGTTCCCACTGGATCCGAAGGCGCCATAACGAACGGCGGCACCGTGACGGATCGCCTGGTGGAGGCCAACCAGCGGTACGCCGCCGAGTTCGCCGACCCCGGCATGGACGCCCGTCCCGTTCTCCAGGTCGCCGTGGTGGCCTGCATGGACGCCCGGCTCGACCTCCACAAGGCACTCGGCCTGCAACTCGGCGACTGTCACACCATCCGCAACGCGGGCGGTGTCGTCACCGACGACGTGATCCGCTCCCTGACCATCAGCCAGCGCGCGCTCGGCACCCGCAGCGTCGTACTCATCCACCACACCGGCTGCGGCATGGAGTCCATCACCGAGGACTTCCGGCACGACCTCGAGATGGAGGTCGGCCAGCGCCCGGCCTGGGCGGTGGAGGCGTTCCGGGACGTCGACCAGGACGTGCGCCAGTCCATGCAGCGCGTGCGCACCTCGCCGTTCCTGCTGCACACCGACGACGTGCGCGGTTTCGTGTTCGACGTGCGCACCGGCGCGCTGCGCGAGGTCGACCGGGCCTGACCGGGCACACCGGCCGGCCGCCCCGAAGACATCCCGCCGCCCTCGTATCGAAAATGCGGTCGAAAAAGACGTAAGGCCGACATCGTGCGGGCAGTTGTCCACAGGCGAGTGACACGAATCGGTAACGGCGGCAAGAATGCGGGGTGTGGCATCACGCGGAACTTTTCCCGCGTGGTGTCCGTGTTTCGGGGTGGGCCGGTTTCGCAAGCAGCGTCGGCCCGGAAAGTACGGGCCGAGGAGGGCCGGGTGACGACCTATGACGATCGAGCGAGCCTCACTGATCTGACCGCCACGGTGGAGCGGGTACGCGGTTCGGTGGAGGGCGTGATCGAGGGCAAGCCCGAGGTCGTACGGCTCGCGCTGACCGTGCTGCTCGCCGAGGGCCACCTGCTGATCGAGGACGTTCCCGGGGTCGGCAAGACGATGCTTGCCAAGACGCTGGCGCGGTCCATCGACTGCTCGGTGCGGCGCATCCAGTTCACACCGGACCTGCTGCCCTCGGACATCACCGGTGTGTCCATCTGGGACCAGCAGCGCCGGGACTTCGAGTTCAAGCCGGGCGCCATCTTCGCGCAGATCGTGATCGGCGACGAGATCAACCGCGCCTCGCCCAAGACCCAGTCGGCGCTGCTGGAGTCCATGGAGGAGCGGCAGGTCACCATCGACGGGCAGACGTACGAACTGCCCAGCCCGTTCATGGTGGTGGCCACGCAGAACCCGGTCGAGATGGAGGGCACCTACCCGCTGCCCGAGGCCCAGCGCGACCGCTTCATGGCCCGCGTCTCCGTCGGTTATCCCAGCGTGGAGGCCGAGTTGCAGATGCTCGACATCCACGGCGGGGTGAGCCCGCTGGAGGACCTGCAGCCGGTGGCGCACGCCCACGAGATCGTGAAGCTGATCGAGGCGGTGCGCACCGTGCACGTCTCCGAGCCGGTCCGGCGGTACGCGGTGGAGCTGGTCGCCGCCACCCGCAGCCACCCCGACCTCAGACTCGGCGCCTCCCCGCGCGCGACGCTGCATCTGCTGCGCGCGGCGAAGGCGTCCGCGGCTCTCGCCGGCCGGGAGTACGCGCTGCCGGACGACGTCCAGGCGCTCGCCGTCGCCGTCCTCGCGCACCGCCTGCTGCCCACCGCGCAGGCCCAGCTGAACCGCCGTACGGCCGAGCAGGTCGTGCAGGAGATCCTCCAGCGCACCGCGGTGCCCGCGGCACCGGGACAGCAGGCACCGGGCTTCGGCGGCCTCGGGCGGGCCGTCCCGGCGTATCCCCGGCAGCCCCCGCGGAGTCTGTGATGAGTGCCGGGGGGACCGGGCAGGCGGAGGCCGACCGCGGGGAGACGGGCGGCGTCCGTACGGCCCTGGCGGGTCTGACGACCCGTGGCCGTTCCTTCCTGGCGGCCGGGATCGCGGCCGCCGTCTGCGCGTACGTCCTGGGCCAGAGCGACCTGCTGCGGGTCGGCCTGCTGCTGGCCGCGCTGCCGCTGATCTGCGCGACGGTGGTGTACCGCACGCGCTACCGGGTGGCCGGCACCCGCCGCCTCGCCCCCGCGCGGGTACCGGCCGGCAGCGAGGCACGGGTGCATCTGCGCATGGACAACGTCTCCCGGCTGCCCACCGGACTGCTGATGCTTCAGGACCGGGTGCCGTACGTCCTGGGGCCGCGTCCCCGGTTCGTGCTGGACCGGGTGGAGCCGGGCGGCCGCCGCGAGGTGTCCTACCGGGTCCGCTCCGACCTGCGCGGCCGCTACCCGCTGGGCCCTCTCCAGCTGCGGCTGACGGACCCCTTCGGGATGTGCGAACTGACCCGCTCCTTCTCGACGTTCGACACCCTCACGGTCATACCGCGCGTGGAACCGCTCGCCCCGGTCCGCTTCAGCGGCGAGGCCCAGGGGTACGGCGACGGGCGCCAGCGCTCGCTGGCCCTGGCCGGCGAGGACGACGTGATCCCGCGCGGTTACCGCTACGGCGACGATCTGCGCCGGGTGCACTGGCGGTCCACCGCGCGCTACGGCGAGCTGATGGTGCGCCGCGAGGAGCAGCCCCGGCGTTCCCGCTGCACCGTGCTGCTGGACACCCGTGGCGGTGCCTACGAGGGTGCGGGCCCCGACTCGGCCTTCGAGTGGGCCGTCTCCGCTGCCGCCTCGGTGCTGGTGCACATGCTCGAACGCGGCTTCTCCGTACGGATGCTGACCGACAGCGGCAGCGTGGTGCCCGGCGAGGGGGCCGACGGGTTCGCGGGCACCGGTCAGGAGACCGCGGAGGCGGCCGGGCTGATGATGGACACCCTCGCGGTGATCGACCACTCCGACGGCACGGGCCTGTCCCGGGCCTACGACGTGCTGCGCGGCGGCAACGAGGGGCTGCTGGTCGCCTTCCTCGGCGATCTGGACGAGGAGCAGGCCGCGACGGTCGCCAAGATGAGCCGGCGCAGCGGCGGTGCCGTCGCCTTCGTCCTGGACCCGGACACCTGGGTGCGGGAGGCGACCGAGGTGCCGCGGCCGGACGACCGGCACGCCGAGCGGCTGCGCATGCTGCGCGAGGCGGGCTGGACGGCCCTGGGCGTGCCGCGTGGCGCCGCCCTGAACGCACTGTGGCAGCAGGCGGACCGGGAGCGTTCCGGTCTGGCCGCCGTGAGCGGGGAGGCGAGGGCATGAGCGGGCGGGCACGGCTGGCACTGTGCGCGGCAGCGGCCACGCTGATGGCCTCCTGCGCGCTGCTGCCCCTGGTGGCCGAGCCGACCTGGCTGCTGCAGCTGGTGCCGCTCGTGGCCGTGCAGACCGGGGTGGGTGCGGCGGCCCGCCGGGTGCCGCTGGGCCGGCTGCTGACCGTGGCGGCGCAGGCGCTGGCCACGCTGGTGCTGCTGACCCTGGTCTTCGCACGGCAGCACGCGGTCATTGGACTGATCCCCGGCCCGGAAGCGTTCCGGCACTTCGCCGACCTGCTCCAGCAGGGTTCCAACGACGTCAGCGAGTACGCGATACCGGCGCCCCTCACCGACGGCATCAAGCTGATGCTGATCGGCGGTGCCCTGCTGATCGGTCTGCTGGTGGACACGCTCGCGGTCACCTTCCGCAGCGCGGCCCCGGCCGGGCTGCCGCTGCTCGCGCTGTACTCGGTGGCCGCCGGGCTGTCCAACGGCGGGGCCGACTGGCTGTGGTTCCTGGTGGCGGCGGCCGGCTATCTGATGCTGCTGCTCGCCGAGGGCCGGGACCGGCTGGCCCAGTGGGGCCGGGTCTTCGGCGGCGCTGCCCGTCCGACCGGCTCCCCCGAGGGCGGCGCGGTGGCCCCGGTGCGCACCGGACGCCGGATCGGCGCGGTCGCGCTGGGTGTGTCCCTGATGGTCCCGCTGGCCCTGCCCGCGATGCAGGGTGGCCTGCTGGACGCCGCCGGCACGGGCGTGGGTGTGGGCAGCGGCCGGGGAAGCGGGGTCGGCTCGGTCAACCTGCTGGTGGCGCTGCGCGACAACCTGAACACGGACAACGACCGCCAGGTGCTGTCCCTGAAGACCAGCAGCAACGACACCTCGGACCTGTATCTGCGGATCGCGTCCCTGGACGACTTCGACGGCACCACCTGGAAGCCGGCCCAGCGGCGCATCGTCGGGGTACCGGACCGGTTCCCCACCCCCATCGGCCTCGGCCCGGACGTCAAGCGCAGCACGGTGACGACCACGGTCACGGCGGCGGACTGGTACGCCCAGGACTGGCTGCCGATGCCGTACCCGCCGAGCGGGGTGAAGATCGATGGACGCTGGCGCTACGAGCCGGTCGGCATGACCGTCGTCGGCGACCACGGCCAGACCACGCGCGGGGCGGCCTACCAGGTGACCAGCCTGGACGTGCGGCCGACCGCGGAGCAGCTGTCCTCAGCGCCGGAGCCGCCCGCGGCCCTCAAGCGCGAGTACACCCAGGTGCCGTCCGCGCTGCCGAAGGTGGTCGCCAAGACCGCCAAGGACGTCACGGAGGGCGCGAGGAGCCACTACGAGGAAGCGGTCAAGCTCCAGGACTACTTCTCCGTCAACGGCGGCTTCCAGTACGACACGCAGGTGGAGGTCGGCCGCGGCCCGGGCGCCATCGCGAACTTCCTGAAGAAGAAGGAGGGCTTCTGCGTCCACTTCTCCTTCGCCATGGCGGCGATGGCCCGCACCCTCGGCATCCCGGCCCGGGTCGCGGTGGGCTTCGCGCCGGGCACCCCGCAGGCGGACGGCACGGTCGCGGTGAGCCAGAAGGACGCGCACGCCTGGCCCGAGCTGTACTTCGAGGGCGTCGGCTGGACCCGCTTCGAGCCGACCCCGACCCGCGGTACGACGCCGTCGTACACCCAGTCGGACACGCCCGGCACGTCGCTGCCGGACCAGGACCTGCCCTCGCACCACTCGTCCACGGCGCCCTCGGCGGCGCCCTCGGCGGGCGAGAGCTGCACGCCCCAGCTGGTCAAGGTGCAGGGCTGCGACACGGCGTCCGCCGCGGCGGCCCCCAGCAGCAGCGGCGGGGGCCCGGGCCCGGGGTGGTATCTGCTGATCGGCCTGGCCGCGCTGCTGGTGCTGGCGGTGCCGCTGTCGCCGCTGCTGTGGCGGCTGCGGGTGCGGTCGGTGCGGCTGGGCGGGCACGCCCGGACCGAGCAGGGCGCGGCGGCGCACACCCTGGCCGCCTGGCAGGAGCTGACGGACAGCGCCTGGGATCACGGCATCCCGCCGGACGAGTCGCTGACCCCGCGCAGGGCGGCCGCCCGGATCGTCGGGCTCGGGCAGCTGGACCCGGCGGCCGGTGCCGCGGTGCACCGGGTCGCGGACGCGGTGGAGCAGGTGCTGTACGCGCCTCGGCCGCGCCCCGCGGCCGGCGCGGTCGAGGACGTGCGCCGGGTGATCGAGGGGCTGCGCGGCACGGTGGGCACCGGCACCCGGCTACGGGCCCTGTTCCTGCCCCGGTCGTCGGTGCGGGTGCTGTGGGCGGCGGCGGCCCGCTGGTCGGCGCTCCGGGCGCGGGCGGCGGCGGCCAGGCCCGGCCTGCGCCGGCCGTCGCAACAGCAGGGCTGAGACAACGCCGAGGGGGGGCCCCCCCCTTTGGGTGTCCCCCTACTTTTTTTATCTGGGTGTTTTTCCTGTTC
>NZ_JBVJVY010000007.1:0-61876 GCF_055603265.1 Streptomyces sp. NPDC037288 | reverse complement strand
CCACGCGGCCCTGTGAGAGGTGGGCGGGCGTTGCGGTATGCTCCGCGATCTGGGCTGGGGGGGGGGGGGGGGGCGCACAGTCCCGGCCTGCCCCGGCCGCAAAAAAAGGAGGGCGGAAACACCCCCGGGGGACACCCCCCCTCGTTGCCCCCCCCTCGACGTTGTCAGTCGGCGGTGTCTGCCGGCGGGCGCGAAAACCGCCGGACGGCTACCGGCCCTGTTCGTCCCGGCGGCGCTGCCAGCGCTCCTCGATCCGGTCCATCATGGAGCGCTTCGGCCGCACCTGGCGGCGCACGGGGCCCGCGGGCTGCTCGCCCGGCTTCGGGCCCTTGCGCCAGCCCGTGACGGCGAGTACGGCACAGCCCAGCATGACGAGGAAACCCACCACGCTGACCCAGATCAGCTGCGCGACCATTCCGGCCATGAGGAGCGCGATACCCACGAGGAAGCCTGCGACCGCCTGGTAGACCCGCCGCCGGGTGTACGTACGCAGCCCGCTTCCCTCAAGCGCCGACGCGAACTTGGGATCTTCGGCGTACAGCGCTCGCTCCATCTGCTCGAGCATGCGCTGCTCGTGCTCCGAGAGCGGCACGGAGTCCTCCTCATCGTGCAGTCGCCGGGGCGACCCGGGGGGTCCCTTCAGGATAGGCAGGGAATCGCCCCCGTGAAACCCGCCCCTCTACGCCAATTGGCCAACCGGAACCGTCATGACCGTCCTGGCTCGCTGAGGCTTGCATTCCCCGGCGGCCGACCCGTCATGCCGGGTGGTGTACCTCGATCATACGGCGCAAACCCCACGATCGGGCGTCTTGTGGCGTACTCCATCCGCTGCCGAGGCCCTGATCAGCGGCGGGTCACGGCAGTGGCTCAGGCCTCGGCGGCACCCTGCGTCTCGCCGAGCACATGCAGCTGGGTGGCGACGGAGTGGAACGCGGGCAGCTCGGCCGCGACGGCCTCCAGCTTCAGCAGCGCGTCGAGGGCACCGGGCTCGGTGTCCACGAGGACGCCGGGGACGAGGTCGGCGAAGACCCGCACGCCGTGCACGGCGCCGACCGCCAGGCCCGCACCCTCGACCAGCGCGGTGAGTTGCTCGGCGGTGAACCGGCGGGGCATCGGGTCACCGGCGCCCCAGCGGCCGTCGGGGTCCGTCAGCGCCTGCCGGGCCTCCGTGAAGTGGCCGGCGAGGGCGCGGGCGAGCACGGCGCCGCCGAGGCCCGCGGCGAGCAGACTGAGGACGCCCTCGGAGCGCAGCGCGGCGACCGCGTTGCGCACGCCCTCGGCCGGGTCGTCGACGTACTCCAGGACGCCATGGCACAGCACGGCGTCGTAGCCACCGCGCTCGACCACGTCGAACAGCCCGTGCGCATCGCCCTGGACGCCCCGGACCCGGTCGGCGACGCCGGCCTCGGCGGCCCGGCGCTCCAGCGCGAACAGTGCGTTCGGGCTGGGGTCGACCACGGTGACGCGGTGGCCGAGCCGGGCGACGGGCACGGCGAACTTGCCGCTGCCGCCGCCGGTGTCGAGGACGTCCAACGACTCCCGTCCCGTTGCCTTGACCCGCCGGTCGAGAGCGTCCTGGAGGACCTCCCAGACCACGGCGGTACGGAGGGAGGCCCGGGATCGGGGGGTGCCGGAGCGCAACGACGTCCCCTGAGGGTGGTGGTGGGAGACGGGCGGGCGCATCGGATCCGACACGGCAGTTGACTCCTCGGCAGGGATGGAAGGCTTCGGGTGACTCCACCCTATTGCCTTCGGTGCCCTGCCTGGTCACCGCTGCCGGGCACGGCCGGGCGGGTCTCGGACGGCGCTCGTGGCCCGTGCGGCCTCCGGCCGGTGGTCAGCCCGCGTCCGGGAGGTCGCTGCGCGCTCTGGGGCCCGCCGCTTCCCCGGCTTCCCCGGCCTGCCGGCGGGGCTGGGGGAGAACCGGCTGGAGGACGAGCATCCGCTCGACGATGCGCAGGAACATCCCCACGTCCCGTATCAGGTCGTCGGCGTCCCGCCGGCTCGCCGCTCCCTGGATGCCGGCCTCGGCACGGGCACGGCGGGCGGCGCCGGAGGCGAACAGCGCGCTCCACTCGGTCAGTTCGGGGGTGATCTCGGGCAGCACCTCCCAGGCGCTGCGGATCCGGGCGCGGCGGCGCGGGGAGGTCTCGGGGCGGCCCCGGGCGGCGAGCACGGCGGCGGCGGTGCGCAGGGCGGCGAGGTGGGCCGTCGCATACCGCTCGTTCGGTGCTTCCAGAGCGGTGGCTTCCTCCAGGCCGGCGCGGGCCTGGGCGAGTAGGTCGAGGG
Source organism: Streptomyces sp. NPDC037288 (assembly GCF_055603265.1). Lineage (NCBI taxonomy): Bacteria > Bacillati > Actinomycetota > Actinomycetes > Kitasatosporales > Streptomycetaceae > Streptomyces > Streptomyces sp. NPDC037288. The sequence continues at coordinate 59,587 of NZ_JBVJVY010000007.1, read as the reverse complement.
CGGCGGGCGGGGCCGTGGCCCGGCGGAGCACGGGGTGCACGTCGCTCGCCGGGCCGGTCAGTGAGGGGGCAGGGCCGGTGGCGCGGCGCCGGCGGGCGGCGGCTGCGGACGGGTTGGCCATGACGAACCTCCTGTCGTCTGGGTGACGGCACGAATGCCGTATGTGCCCATCGTGAGGTATGGCACTGACAATCCGTTCTGACCTGGGGCTTTGCCTCGATCGTAGGTTCGGGCGTATTTTTGCACTGACCAGTCAGTTCAAAAACGTCAGGGGGGCTTGTGGACGGCGTGGACGTCAAGGCCGAGGGCCTCGGGCTCAAGGGGCCGCGGGGGTGGGCCTTCCGAGGCGTCACCCTCGACACGGAACCCGGCTCACTCATCGCGATCGAGGGACCGTCCGGCTCCGGCCGCACCTGTCTGCTGCTCGCGCTCACGGGACGGATGAAGCCCACCGAGGGAGTGGCCACCGTCGGCGGATTCAAACTCCCTCGGCACATGGCCGGGCTGCGCCGCGTCAGCGCGGTGGCCAACGTGGCCGGGGTGACGGATCTGGAGCCGGCCCTGACCGTCGGCGAGCACCTGCGCGAACGGGCCCTGCTGCAGAGCCGCTTCGGCGACTCCCTGCGGGACCTGCTGCACCCGCGCGCCCAGCGCGCGCACGAGGCACGGCTGCGCGTCGACGCCGCCCTGGCCGCCGCCGGACTCGACCTCGACACACTGCCCAAGGGCTCCCGGACGCCCGTCCGCGACCTGGAGCGGCCGCAGGAACTGCGCCTGTCCATCGCCCTGGCCCTGCTCGGCCGGCCCGGGCTCCTCGGCGTCGACGACATCGACGTGAAGCTCTCGGACACCGAGCGCGCCGAGCTGTGGGACCTCCTGCGGTCCCTCACGCGCGCGGGGACGACGGTGGCGGTCGTCTGCCGCACCGCCCCCGGTGACTGCGTCGTCGTGGCGACCGGCCCCACGGACACCGAGGCGGACGCCCACGGGAGCGGGAAGAACAGCGACTCGAAGGAGGACGTCGATGCGCTCGCCTAGGCTGGCCGCTCTCGAACTGAGGCGCTTCGGGCGCGGGAGGCTGCCGCGCGCCGCCCTCGTCGCACTGCTCGTGCTGCCACTGCTCTACGGCGCCCTGTACCTGTGGTCCTTCTGGGACCCGTACGGCCGTCTGGACCGCATCCCGGTGGCCCTGGTGAACGACGACAAGGGCGCCACGGCGGGCGGGAAGGAGATCACCGCCGGTGACGACATCGTCGACGGACTGCGCGACAGCCGGACCTTCGCGTGGCACGAGGTGAGCGACGAGGAGGCCCGCAAGGGCGTCGAGGACGGCACGTACTACCTGTCGCTCACCATGCCGGCCGACTTCAGCCGGCGGATCGCCTCCACCTCCGGCGACGCCCCGCAGACCGGCGCCCTTCAGGTGCGCACCAACGACGCGAACAACTACATCGTCGGCCAGATCTCCAAGACCGTCTTCAACGAGGTCCGCTCTGCCGCCTCCGCCAAGACCTCGCGCACCTTCCTGGACAAGATCTTCGTCTCGTTCTCCGGCATCCACGACAAGACCGTCACGGCCGCCGAGGGCGCCGACAAGCTCAACACCGGTATCGGGAAGGCGGAGAAGGGCTCCAGGGACCTCGCCGACGGGCTGAAGGACGCCAAGAGCGGCAGCGGCAAGCTGGCCACGGGCCTGAAGAAGCTGAACACCGGCGCCGGCGACCTCCAGAACGGCTCCCGGCAGGTCGCCGACGGTACGAAGGCGCTCGCCGACAAGGTCAACGGCGTCTACGGCACGGCCGGCCCGTTCCTGAAGGGCAACGAGAAGACCATCGGGGACACCGCGCGGCTGGTCTCCGACTCGGCCAAGACCGTCAAGGACAATCTCGACGTCCTGGTCAAGCGCGCCCCGGACGCCGCGAAGCTCGCCCACGCGCAGGCCGACCTTCTGGCGAAGATCTACAAGACGCACTGCGAGACCGCGACCCTCCCCGACCCGATCTGCCCGGACCTGAAGCGGGCCAGGACGGCAGCCGCCGAGGTGGCCACCGTCGCCGACGACCTCAACACGCTCGTCGCCGACCAGGACGGCGACCTCAAGACGATGCGGGAGAACCTCGGCACCCTGCGGAAGCAGGCCACGGCGCTCGAAGAGCGCGCACCGCACCTGTACGAGGACGTCGACGACGCCGTCAAGAAGATCAACGAGTTGAACGACGGCGCGCAGAAGGTCGCCGCCGGCGCCAAGAAGCTGCACGCCGGACTCGGCACCGCCCAGACCGGCGCGACCACGCTGGACCAGGGCATCGGCACGGCCGCCTCGGGCGCCCAGACCCTGAACGGCGGCCTGTACAAGCTGTCCGACGGCTCGGACAAGCTCGCCGGCGGACTGCACGACGGCGCCGCAAAGATCCCGGACTACGACAAGAAGGACCGCGACCAGCGCACCGGCGTGATGGCCGACCCGGTCCAGCTGGCCTCCCACGACCTGCACAAGGCACCGAACTACGGCACCGGCTTCGCCCCGTACTTCATCCCGCTGTCCCTGTGGGTGGGCGCGATGGTCGCCTACATGCTGATCCCGCCGCTCAACCGGCGTGCTCTGGCGGCCGGTTCGCCGGCCTGGCGGATCGCGCTCGCGGGCTGGCTGCCGGTGGTCGCGGTGGGCGTGCTCCAGGTGGTGGCCCTGATGGCCGTACTGCACTGGGCGATCGGTCTGCAGATGCTGCGCGCGGCGGGCACGATCGGCTTCCTGTGCCTGGTCACGGCGTGCTTCGCGGCGATCGTGCAGTGGCTGAACGCCCGCTTCGGCGCGGCCGGCCGGATCCTGGTGCTCGCGCTGCTGATGCTCCAGCTGACCTCGGCGGGCGGCACGTACCCGGTGCAGACCAGCCCGGGCTTCTTCAACGCGATCCACCCGTTCCTGCCGATGAGCTACATCGTGGAGGGACTGCGCCGGCTGATCACGGGCGGCGGGCTCGGCCCGGTCTGGCAGGGGTGCGCCGTGCTCGTCGCGTTCACCGCGGGCGCGCTCGCGCTGACCGCCCTCGCGGCCCGGCGGCGCCAGATGTGGACGCTGGACCGGCTGCACCCCGAGCTGAGCCTGTGATCGGCAAGCGGTCACCGCACGCGCGCGTACCTGTGAGAATCAGGGCCATGGAAAGCAGCAGCGCCAGGTCCGGCGGCAGCACGCGCCGCGAGGCCACCCGGCAGAAGCTCTACGAGGCGGCCGTCACGCTCATCGCCGAGCAGGGCTTCTCCGCGACCACGGTGGACGAGATCGCGGAGCGGGCCGGGGTCGCGAAAGGCACGGTCTACTACAACTTCGCGAGCAAGTCGGTCCTCTTCGAGGAGCTGCTGCGGCACGGCGTGGGCCTGCTCACCACCTCGTTGAAGGAGGCGGCGGAGGAGACCGCGCGCTCGGGCGGCAGCAAGGTGGACGCGCTGGACGCGATGGTCCGCGCGGGCCTCGTCTTCATCGACCGCTACCCGGCCTTCACCCAGCTGTACGTGGCCGAGCTGTGGCGCACCAACCGGGCCTGGCAGTCCACGCTGATGGTGGTCCGCCAGGAGGCCGTCGCGGTCGTCGAGGGCGTGCTGCGCGAGGGCGTGGCGGCCGGCGAGTTCAGCGACGAGATCGACGTCCAGCTGACGGCGGCCGCGCTGGTCGGCATGGTCCTGGTGGCTGCGCTGGACTGGAAGTCGTTCCAGCCGGAGCGCTCGCTCGACGACGTCCACGCGGCCCTGTCCCGGCTGCTCCAGGGGCGGGTGAGCGGCAAGGGCTGAGCGTGCGAGGAAGGCGCCGGTCCGCTTGCCGGACCGGCGCCTTCGCACTCCCCGTACTCCCCCGTACGGTCTTCCCCCGACGGTCCCCCGGGTGGTCGTCCCCGGGTCCCCCGACTCGCTTCCGCCGACGGATCGGCGGAAGGAGCGGCCAAGTGGCGAAGCACCGTTCCGCCGCCCCGTGTCGGCGGTGCCGGGCCGCGCCCCTTTGCCGTGCCTCCACTCTCCCGTTCACACAGGCCGCGGCCCATCCGCGCACATACTCATCTCGCGACCTGAGTACGGATACTCAGGGGCCCGCACACGACCTCAGGCCCGCGGACCGGATTGTCAGCGGCGGTCGCTAAAGTCGCAGGCATGGCACGGATTGCGGTGATCGGCGCCGGGATGGGCGCGATGGCGGCCGCTGCCCGGCTGGCCGTCGCGGGCCACCGGGTGGCGGTGTACGAGCGGACGGAGACGTACGGCGGCGCGGTCCGCCGGTTCGAGCGGGACGGGTTCGCCTTCGACACCGGCCCGGGACTGCTGACGCTGCCGGCCGTGTACCGCGATCTGTTCGTCAAGACCGGCAAGGAGCCGCTGGAGGACCTCGTCGAGCTGGTCCAGGTCGATCCGTCCGCGCGGCACGTCTTCGCGGACGGCACCGCGGTGTCACTGCCGAACGCCTCGCGCGCGGGCGTGGTCGCGGCCCTGGACGAGGCGCTGGGTGCGGGGGCGGGCGAGCGCTGGGGCGCGTTCCTGGTGCGGGCCCGGGAGGCCTGGGACCGCACGCGCAGGCCGCTGCTGGAGGAGCCGCTGTGGCCCAACTGGCAGGTGCTGGCCGAGAAGGAGCCGTATCCGGCCGTCCCGCACCGGCGCCTGCTGCGCACGCGGTACGCGCGCACGCCGTCCGAGATCGGCTCCCTCGAACTGCGTGACGAGCGCCTGGCGGCTCTGCTGGAGAGTTCCGCACTCGCCTACGGCCTCGATCCGCGGACCGCTCCGGCGAGCGCGGCCGTGCTGCCCTACATGGAGCACGCCTTCGGCACCTGGTATGTGCGCGGCGGCATCCGGGAGTTGGCGCGCGCGGTGTACGAGCGGTGCGTGCGGCGGCGGGTCGAGTTCGTCTTCGGCGCGCAGGTCGTGCGGATCCTGGAGAAGGACGGCCGTGCGGCGGGCGTGGAGTTGAGCGGGGGCACCTCCCAGGCTTTCGGCACTGGGGAAAGGACAGTGGCCGAGGCGGACTTCGTGGTCGCCGGTGTCGCCCCGGACGTCCTCGATCGGCTCGTCACGGGCACGGCCCCGCGCGGTGACGGCGAGGTCGCGCCACAGCGCGGGATGCCGAGCCGGCTCACGGTGCTGCTGGCGCTGCGCGGCGAGCGGCCGCACGGTGTGCCCCACCGGACCGTGGTGCACGCGGAAGACCCGGAGACCGAGCGGGAGCTGCTGTTCGGCGGCTCGAGCGGGATGGCGGCGCGCCCGACCGTCACCGTGCTGCGGCCCGACGACCCCGCGCTGGTGCCGGACGCCGCCCACGAGTCGGTCGTCCTGTCCACGGTGGTCCCTGCCCAGCCCCAGGAGGAGAGCTGGACCGAGCGGGCGGTCTTCGACCACCACGCGAAGGCCATGATCGAGGTGGCCGAGCGGGCCGTACCCGGACTGCGGGACCGCATCCTCTGGCAGGAGATGTGCACCCCTGCGGCCGTCGAGGAGGCCACGGGCGCGGCGGGCGGCGCGATCCCGGCCCCGGCGCTCGCGGCCGGCGCCGGACGCCTGCTGCACCCGGGCAACAGCACCGGGCTGGCCGGCCTCTTCACTGTCGGCGGCTGGTCGCACCCCGGCGGTGGGCTGCCGCACGCGGGCATGTCGGGCGCGCTGGTGGCGGGGCTGATCGTGGAGGGGCCGGAGTTCCGCGGCTCGCAGTGAGCGGGCTCGGGGTGCTCGGGCTTCAGAAACGGTACTGCTCGTCGTACCCGGCGCCGGGCTGCGGCTGCTGCGGGTGGCCCTGGTACGGGTAGGGCTGCTCCTGTGGGAGCTCGCCGCCGTAGGTCTCGTCGGTGCGCTGCTGCGGCACCCACACCCCGCCCGCCGGTGCCTCGCCGTAGCCGCCGTCGGCGTAGGGGTCCTGGGTGTAGCCCTGCTGGCCGTACTGCCCGGAGTAGCCGGTGTCGTACGCGGCGCCGCCGTAGGGCTGGCTGCCGATGTACGGGTCGGAGTAGTTGGCGTAGGCCTGCTGGCCACCGGTGTCGTAGCCGTAGCCCTGCTGGCCGTAGCCCGAGTAGTCGTAGGCGTAGCTCTGCTGCTCGGAGCCCTGGGCCTGGGCCTGGGTGGCGCCCGCGTAGGCGGTGTCGCCGTAGACACCGTAGGAGCCGGTGTCCTCGGGCAGGGGCTGGGGCTCGTAGACGGCGGTGGTCTCGGCGGCGGAGGGGTCCCCGGGGCGGGCCGCCGGGGTGAAGACGTCGTCGCGGTCGTAGTCGTCGTAGTCGCCGTGGCCCTGCGGGTGGACGGCCTGACCGGGGTCCCGGTCGTCTTCGGGGCCGCCGGTCTCCAGGTCGTCGGCCTCCGGCTCCGGGTGGTGCCGGTCCGCCTTGCCGCGGCGGCGCTTGCTGGTGCCGCCGGTGTCGGCGTCAGGGCGCTTGACCGCCCAGCCCGCGGCGAAGCCGCGGCGGAACGAGAGCGTGACAAAGGTCTGGCCGACCGCGAAGGCCATCGCGCCGACGCCGATCACGATCACGGACGGCATCAGCACACCGACCACGACACCGAGGAAGCCGGCGAACGCGAGCAGCCGCCAGCGCAGGCGTGCCTTGTACTGCAGCAGCACCTCGCCCAGCAACCACAGTGCGACGATGCCGAACGCGATGTAGAGGACCGTCCAGCCCATGTACGCCCCTCTCCCAGTGACCGCTACGCAGTGTGTCGTATCGCGGTGCGGCCGGTCTAGGCCTGCGGGGGGTGGTGCAGGCCCAGGTTCTCGTAGATTTCCAGCGTCGCCGTGGAGTTGTTGAGCGTGATGAAGTGCAGTCCGGGCACTCCCTCGGCGAGCAGCCGAGCGCAGAACTCCGTGGCGAAGTCGATACCGATGGAGCGTACCGCCGCCGGATCGTCCTTCGCTGTGAGGATCCGCTCTTTCAGGGCGTCCGGGAAGACGGCGTTGCTGAGTCTGGGCAACCGTTCCAGCATCTTCACGCTGGTGACCGGCAGGACCTCGGGGATCACCGGGGTGCCACAGCCCGCGGCCACCACACGGTCGCGCAGCCTCAGATACGACTCCGGCCGGAAGAACATCTGTGTGATGGCGTAGTCGGCGCCCGCACGGCACTTGTCCACGAAGTGGGCGACGTCGGTGTCCCAGTCCGTGGAGCGGGGGTGCATCTCCGGGAACGCGGCGACGCCCACGCAGAAGTCGCCCGACTCCTTGATGAGCCGGACGAGGTCGGCGGCATAGGTCAGACCCCGCGGGTGCGGGACCCACCGGCCCATCGGGTCGCCGGGCGGGTCGCCGCGCACGGCGAGCATGTTGCGGATCCCCGCGTCCGCGTACTGGCCGATGATGTTGCGCAGCTCGGCGATGGAGTGGTCGACCGCGGTGAGGTGGGCGACCGGCGTGAGCGTGGTGTCGGCGACGATCTGCTGGGTCTCCTTGACCGTGCCGGCGCGGGTGGAACCGCCGGCACCGTAGGTCACGGAGACGAAGTCGGGCGCGACCGCCTCGACCCGCCGGAGCGCGCTCCACAGGTTCCGCTCGCCCTTGGGGGTCTTCGGTGCCGAGAACTCGAACGAGTACGTCGTCTTGCCGGTGGCGAGGATCTCGCGCACGGTGCGTGCGCGATCAGTCCTGGTGGATGCGGTTCCGAGGGCCATACGGGCAGGTTAGCCAGGGGTGGGCGGTCCCCCAACCGAATGCCGGAAATTTGCCCGAATTGTCGTTCTCCTGTCCACCCCTTGGACAGAAATGTGGACAGGGACGTGGACAGGAATGTCAACAGGACCGTGGGCGGGAAGGCGCACGCGAAGCCGGCGGCAGGCGCCGCTAGGCCTGCCGCAGCCGCTTCGCGAACTCCGCGGCGGCGGCTCCCGGGTCGTCGGCCCCGGTGATCGCGCGGACGACGACCACCCGGCGGGCGCCCGCGTCCAGCACCTGGTCGAGGTTGGACAGATCGATGCCGCCGATCGCGAACCAGGGTCGGTCGGTGCCCAGGCCGGCGGTGTACCGGACCAGATCGAGGCCCGGGGCGTGGCGGCCGGGCTTGGTGGGGGTGGGCCAGCAGGGGCCGGTGCAGAAGTAGTCCACGCCGTCCTGCGCGGCGGCCGCGGCGGCCTCGGACTCGGCGTGCGTGGAGCGGCCGATCAGCACCTCCTCACCGAGGATGGCGCGGGCCGCGGAGACCGGCAGGTCGCCCTGGCCGAGGTGCAGCACATCGGCGCGGGCCGCGTGGGCGACGTCCGCGCGGTCGTTCACCGCGAGGAGCTTGCCGTGCCGGGCGCAGGCGTCCGCGAGGACCCGCAGGTGTTCCAGTTCCTCGGCGGCCTCCAGGCCCTTGTCGCGCAGCTGGACGATGTCGACACCGCCGGCCAGGACCGCGTCCAGGAACTCGGGCAGGTCCCCCTGGCGCGTGCGCGCGTCCGTGCAGAGGTACAGACGGGCGTCGGCGAGCGCGGCGCGTGCGGTGTCGGACATGCGTGGTCCCCCCTGAAGGGTGTGCGGGCGGCTGGCGCGGGTGGCGTACGGGTCACGACGGTCCCGCACGCCACCGCGCGTGCTGCGGGTCGGCTCAGACGGCGAGCGCCTGGGCCCGGCGCTTCACCTCCGTGCCGCGATTCTCGCTCAGGGCCTGCGCGGGGGTGCCGGGCAGGGTCGGGTCGGGGGTGAAGAGCCACTCGATCATCTCTTCGACCGTGAAGCCGTCGTCCCGCAGGAGCGTCAGGGTGCCGGACAGGCCCTTGACGACCTTGTCCCCGTCGATGAAGGCGGCGGGGACGTGCAGCGCGCGGTTCTCACCTCGGCGTACGGCGATGAGCTGGCCCTCCTTGACCAGCTGCCGCACGCGCGTCACCTCGACGCCGAGCTGTTCGGCGATGTCGGGGAGGGTGAGCCAGGCGGGGACGAGAGCATCGATCTTTGCGTCAATCTCGGTCACGGCACCAAGGGTAGGCGCTCCGCCGGGTCGGCTGCGATGCGCTCCGCCGGGTGCCGCGACGGGTCGCCGTCCGGTTGCGGGTTCGTTGTGGCCGGTCGCCCGCGCGGCGGAGCCGCGATCGACACGGCCCCGGGCCCCTCGCGGGGCGCCGCCCCCGAGGGCGTCCCCTAGTCGGCGGTGGCATCCTTCAGCGGTCTGCCCGGGTCCGCCAAAGCCCCGGCGTCCATGCGGCGGGCCGCCTCGATCAGGCGCCGCCCCTGGGCCAGGTCACGCGGACGGCCCACCGCCAGCAGGGCCACCAGGCGGTCCTCGCGCAGCCAGCACACCGACCAGGCCGGGCCCTCCGGGTCGCCGCGCCAGACCGTGCGGTCGGCGCCGGCGTGGTGGCCGGCGTACTGCACGAAGCGGCCGAACTGCTCGGACCAGAAGTACGGGACCGGGTCGTAGACGGCCGGGGTCTCGCCGAGGATGTTCGCGGCGACCGTGCGCGGGCCCTGCAGTGCGTTGTCCCAGTGATGGACGAGCAGCCGTTCGCCGTAGCGGGCGGAGGGAAAGGAGGCGCAGTCGCCGACGGCGTACACGTCCTCGACGGAGGTGCGCAGCCGGTCGTCGGCGAGGACGTCCCCGTGCGGGCCCAGCTCGATGCCGGAGCCGGCCAGCCAGGCGGTGGCGGGGCGGGCGCCGATGCCGACGACGACGGCGCCCGCGGGCAGCCGGGTGCCGTCGGCGAGGACGACCGCGCCGGGCTCGACGTGCTCCACGCGCGCGTGCGTGCGAAGGTCGGCGCCGGCATCGGCGTACCAGGCGGCCATCGGGGCGGCGACCTCGGCGGGCAGGACGCCGGCGAGCGGGCGGTCGGCGGCCTCCACGACGGTCACCGCGCAGCCGGCCTCGCGGGCGGCCGTGGCGAACTCGGCGCCGATCCAGCCGGCGCCGACGACCACGATCTCGTGCTGCCGGGCGAGCACCGGCCGCAGCCGTTCGGCGTCGTCCAGGGTGCGCAGCAGGTGCACGCCGGGGACGCCCTCGGTGCCGGGCAGGGTGATCGGTTCGGCACCGGCGGCGAGGACCAGGACGTCGTACGGCACCGGGCCCGCCTCGGTGTCCAGCTCGTGCGCGGCGGGGCGCACGCCCAGTACCTCGCAGCCGAGCCGCAGCTCGACACCGAGCGACTCGAAGTCCACGTCGAAGGCGGAGTCCTCGGCCTTGCCGAGCAGTACGGCCTTGGACAGCGGCGGCCGGTCGTACGGCTGGTGGGGTTCGGCGCCGATGAGGGTGACGGTGCCCTTGAAGCCCTGTTCGCGCAGGGCGACCGCGGTCTGCACCCCGGCCATGCCGGCGCCGACGACGACCACGCGCCGCCCCTGTGACGTGCCCTCTTGTGCTGTCTGCTCGCTCACCCGATCACCATAGACAGTCACGGAGGGTCAGTCAGCGGGCGTGCTCGGTGACCTGTTCCACAACACTCGTGCCGGAGCCCGGCCGGGACTCCCACTGCCAGGTCTCCTCCAGCCGCACCCGCCCGTCCGGCAGCTCGACGACCGTGGACACACAGTGCCCGGAGGCGGTCGTCCCGTCGGTCCTGAGCTGCACATAGCGGAAGTCCAGCCGGTCGCCCTCCCGGGTGCCGACCAGATGGCCGCGTACGACATCGCCGCCCGCGTACTCGGCCCAGATCTCGCCGTCCTTCTCGTGGTAGGCGAACCGGGTGTGGGTGCCCACCTGACCTGGGGCCTGGTCCGCCACGGGGGCGAGGATCAATCCGTCGAGCGACTGGGGCACGGTCAGAGGCTCCCTTACGGGTGACGAGCGCGGCGGGCTAGGGTGGCCACCGTACAAGCACTCGCGGGAGCCCGGACGCACCGGGCTGAGAGGGAGGCTGGCGGCCTCCGACCGTACGAACCTGATCCGGGTCATGCCGGCGAAGGGAGGGGCTGGACGCCCATGTCGTCACGTACGTCCGATACGTCCGACGTCCTCGTCATCGGGGGCGGCATCATCGGCCTGGTCACGGCCTGGCGCGCGGCGCAGCGCGGGCTCGCCACGGCCGTGGTGGACCCCGAGCCCGGCGGCGGGGCCGCGCGTGTCGCGGCCGGGATGCTGGCCGCGGTCACCGAACTGCACTACGGCGAGGAGAGGTTGCTCGCCCTGAACCTGGAATCGGCCCGCCGCTACCCGGACTTCGCGGCCGAGCTGACCGAGCTGACCGGCCACGACCTCGGCTACCGCCGCTGCGGCACCCTCGCGGTCGCGCTCGACGCCGACGACCGGGCCCACCTGCGTGAGCTGCACGCCCTGCAGCAGCGCTCGGGCCTGGACTCGGAGTGGCTGTCCGGGCGGGAGTGCCGGCGTCTGGAGCCGATGCTGGCGCCCGGGGTGCGCGGCGGGCTGCGGGTCGACGGCGACCACCAGATCGACCCGCGCCGGCTGGCCGCGGCCCTGGTGGCGGCGTGCGAGCGGACCGGGGTGGTCTTCCACCGGGCGTGGGCCGAGCGGCTGGACGTGGTGCGGGACCGGGCCGCCGGGGTGACCACGGCGGACGGCACCGAGCTGCGCGCCGGCCAGGTCGTCCTCGCGGCCGGCAGCATGAGCGGACGGCTCGCGGGTGTGCCTCAGGCGCTGCTGCCGCCGGTGCGGCCGGTGAAGGGCCAGGTGCTGCGGCTGGCGGTGCCGCGCCGGTACGCGCCGTTCCTCAGCCGCACCGTACGGGCCGTCGTCCGCGGCAGCCATGTCTATCTGGTGCCCCGCGAGAACGGCGAACTGGTCGTCGGCGCCACCAGCGAGGAGCTGGGCTGGGACACGACGGTCACCGCGGGCGGGGTGTACGAACTGCTGCGCGACGCCCATGAGCTGGTGCCGGGCATCACCGAACTGCCGCTCACCGAGACCCGGGCCGGGCTGCGCCCCGGCTCCCCCGACAACGCGCCGCTGCTCGGCCCGTCCGGGCTCGACGGGCTGCTGCTGGCCACCGGGCACTACCGCAACGGGGTGCTGCTCACGCCGGTCACCGGCGAGGTGCTGGCGCAGCTGCTGACCGAAGGCCAACTACCGGAAGCGGCCCGTCCGTTCACGCCGCAGCGCTTCGGCGCCGCCGTCCTCATGGAGCAGCCCGCATGAGCATCTCCGTCACCCTTTCCATCTCCGTCAACGGGGAGCGCCGGGAGGTCGTCCCGGGTACCGCTCTCGACACCGTCGTACGGTCGCTGGTCCCGGCGCCCTCCGGGGTGGCCGCCGCCGTCAACGAGACCGTCGTCCCGCGCGCGCAGTGGGCGGCCACGGCGCTGGCCGAGGGCGACCGGGTCGAAGTCCTCACCGCGGTCCAGGGAGGCTGAGCCATGGCCGACGATTCTCTGGTCCTCGGGGGGACGGCGTTCTCGTCGCGGCTGATCATGGGGACGGGCGGTGCGCCCAGCCTGGAGGTGCTGGAGCGGGCGCTGGTCGCCTCCGGTACGGAGCTGACGACGGTCGCCATGCGGCGGGTGGACCCGTCCGTGCACGGCTCGGTGCTGTCGGTCCTGGAGAAACTGGGCATCCGGGTGCTGCCGAACACGGCGGGCTGCTTCACCGCGGGCGAGGCCGTGCTGACCGCGCGGCTGGCCCGGGAGGCGCTGGGCACGGACCTGGTCAAGCTGGAGGTCATCGCCGACGAGCGGACGCTGCTGCCGGATCCGGTGGAGCTGCTGGAGGCGGCCGAGACGCTGGTCGACGACGGGTTCACGGTGTTGCCGTACACGAACGACGATCCCGTGCTGGCACGGAAGCTGGAGGACGTCGGGTGTGCGGCGGTGATGCCGCTGGGGTCGCCGATCGGGTCCGGGCTCGGGATCCGCAACCCCCACAACTTCCAGCTGATCGTCGAGCACGCGCGTGTGCCGGTGATTCTGGACGCGGGCGCCGGGACGGCATCGGATGCCGCGCTGGCCATGGAGCTGGGGTGCGCCGGGGTGATGCTCGCCTCCGCGGTGACGCGGGCGCAGGAGCCGGAGCTCATGGCCGCCGCGATGCGGCACGCGGTGGAGGGGGGCCGGCTGGCCCGGCTGGCCGGGCGGATCCCGCGCAGGCACTTCGCGGAGGCCTCCTCCCCGGCGGAGGGGCGCGCCCACCTGGATCCCGAACGCCCGGCCTTCTGATCGCGGGGGAGTCACAGCTGTGCTGCATTCCATCCCCGGAACAGCACAGCGTGCGGCACCGTCGGTCGGCCCTCGTAGACTCCCCTGCGTGGATACGACCCTTCAGGACCCCCTCGTCGGGCAGGTGCTCGACGGCCGTTACCGCGTCGACGCACGGATCGCGGTCGGCGGGATGGCCACGGTCTACCGGGCCCTGGACACCCGCCTGGACCGCGTTCTCGCGCTGAAGGTGATGCACCCGACGCTCGCGTCCGACGGATCGTTCGTGGAGCGGTTCATCCGGGAGGCGAAGTCCGTCGCGCGGCTGGCGCACCCGAACGTGGTGCAGGTCTTCGACCAGGGGACCGACGGGTCGTACGTGTACCTGGCGATGGAGTACGTCGCCGGCTGCACCCTGCGGGACGTGCTGCGCGAGCGGGGTGCGCTGCAGCCGCGGGCGGCGCTGGACATCCTGGAGCCGGTGCTGGCCGCGCTGGGTGCCGCGCACCGGGCCGGGTTCGTGCACCGGGACATGAAGCCCGAGAACGTGCTGATAGGGGACGACGGCCGGGTCAAGGTCGCCGACTTCGGGCTGGTGCGGTCCGTGGACACGGTGACCAGCACGACCGGTGCCGTCCTCGGGACCGTGTCGTATCTCGCACCCGAGCAGATCGAGCAGGGCACCGCCGATCCCCGGGTCGACGTCTACGCCTGCGGTGTCGTGCTCTACGAGATGCTGACCGGCGGAAAGCCGCACTCCGGGGACTCCCCCGCGCAGGTGCTCTACCAGCACATCCACGAGGACGTGCCGCCGCCCTCGGCGCTGGTGCCGGGTCTGCCGTACGAGCTGGACGAGCTGGTCGCGTCGGCGACCGCGCGCACCCCGGACATCCGGCCGTACGACGCCGTGGCGCTGCTCGCCCAGCTGCGCGAGGCGCGCCGGGGGCTGAGCGACGGACAGCTGGACGCGGTGCCGCCGCAGGCGCTCACCGCGGAGCACGACAACGCCGAGGACCGTACGAGCGTGATCCCGCGCTCGCTGACCGTGCCGCGGCCGTCGCCCGTCAACGAGGACGGGCCGGCCGGGAGAGCCGTCCAGCACACCAGCCGGCTGCAGGCGCCACCTGTGCCGCCCCGGCGACCGCGGCGTCTGGTACTGACGATCGTCGCCGCCGTGCTGGTGGTGTTCGGCGTGGGCGCCGGGGTCTGGTACATCAACTCCGGCCAGTTCACGAAGGTCCCACCGCTGCTGTCGAAGACCGAGGCGCAGGCGCGAAACCGGCTGGAGGCGGCCGGGCTCGAGGTCGGGCAGGTCAAGCGCGCGTACGACGACACCGTCCAGCGCGGCACGGTCATAGGCACCGACCCGGCGCCCGGCGCCCGGATCCGCGACCACGACGCGGTGACGCTGACGATCTCGCTCGGCCCCGAGACGGTGAACGTGCCGGATGTCGCGGGCCGCCCGCTGGCCGAGGCGCGGACGCGGCTGAAGGCGGACGGGCTGGAGCCGGGCATGGTGACCCGGGAGTTCAGCGAGGACGTCGCCAAGGGCTCCGTGATCGCCACGACCCCGCAGGCGGGCACCAAGCGGCACGCCGGCTCGGCGATCGCGCTGACCGTCAGCAAGGGCAGCCCGATCGACGTGCCGGACGTCACCGGTGACGACGTGGACGAGGCCAAGCAGGAGCTGACGGGCGCCGGGCTGAAGGTGGTGATCGCCCCGGCGCAGGTCAACTCCGACGTCGACAAGGGCAAGGTGGCCCGGCAGAGCCCGGGTGACGGCAGCCGGGCCGCCGAGGGCGACACGGTGACACTGACCCTGTCCAAGGGCCCGCAGATGGTCGAGGTGCCGGACGTGACCGGCGACAGCGTGGACGACGCCCACAAGGCGCTGGAGGGTGCCGGCTTCAAGGTGGACGAGGACCGCGGGCTGCTCGGCCTGTTCGGCGACACCGTGAAGAAGCAGTCGGTGGAGGGCGGCGCCACGGCGCCCAAGGGGTCGACCATCACGATCACCATCCGGTGACGGGGGTCACCGGGGACCGCGGTCCGGCGGCCGGGGCGGGCATGACACCCTGAACGGGTGAGTCCCGTTCAGCCCGCGTCCGTCCCCCCGCCCCTTGCGCGCAACCCCGTCGGCGGTCATGTCCCCGTGGCCGGTGGCCTGCACTCCGTGGGGCTGTCGTACGCCCGTGAGCTGCGGGCGGAGACCGTGCAGGTGTTCGTGGCCAATCCACGCGGCTGGGCCACGCCCGCCGGGAACCCGCGGCAGGACGAGGCGTTCCGGCAGGAGTGCGCCGAGCGGTCGGTCCCGGCGTACGTGCACGCCCCGTACCTGATCAACTTCGGCTCGCACACCGAGGCGACCGTGGAGCGGTCGGTGGAGTCGCTCAGGCACTCGCTGCGGCGCGGGCGGGAGATCGGCGCGCTGGGTGTGGTCGTGCACACCGGGAGCGCGACCGGCGGGCGGGCCCGGGACGTGGCGCTGAAGCAGGTGCGCGAGCACATGCTGCCGCTGCTGGACGAGCTGACCCACGACGACGATCCGTTCCTGCTGCTGGAGTCGACCGCCGGGCAGGGCGCCTCGCTGTGCTCCCGCACCTGGGACTTCGGCCCGTACTTCGAGGCGCTGGACGCCCATCCGAAGCTGGGCGTGTGCCTGGACACCTGCCACATCTTCGCCGCCGGGCACGACCTGACCGGCCCGAGCGGCATGCACCAGACGCTCGACCTGCTGGTCGGCACCGTCGGCGCGGGCCGGCTGAAGCTGATCCACGCGAACGACTCCAAGGACGTGGTCGGCGCGCACAAGGACCGGCACGAGAACATCGGTGCCGGTCACATCGGCGAGGACCCCTTCCGCGCCCTGATGACCCACCCGGCGACCGCGGGCGTCCCGCTGATCATCGAGACGCCGGGCGGCAAGGACGGGCACGCGGCGGACGTGGAGCGGCTGAAGAAGCTCAGGGACGGCTGAGACCGGTCAGAGTTCCGGGCCCTCGCCCGGTTGCTCCTGGTAGGAGTAGCGCTGTTCCTTCCAGGGGTCGCCGATGTTGTGGTAGCCGCGTTCCTCCCAGAAGCCGCGGCGGTCGGCGGTCATGTACTCCACGCCACGGACCCACTTGGGGCCCTTCCAGGCGTACAGGTGGGGCACGATCAGCCGGACCGGGAAGCCGTGTTCGGCGGTGAGCAGCTCGCCGTCCTTGTGGGTGGCGAAGATGGTGCGGTCGGAGGTGAAGTCCGACAGGCGGAGGTTCGAGCTGAAGCCGTACTCCGCCCACACCATCACGTGGGTGACGTCGGGCGCGGGCGGGGCCAGCTCCAGGATGGTGCGGGCGGGGATGCCGCCCCACTCCGCGCCGGTCATGCTGAACTTCGTCACGCAGTGCAGATCGGCCACCACGGTGGTGTACGGCAGGGCCGTGAACTCCTCGTGGTTCCAGATGTGCTTGTCACCGTCGGCGGTGGCGCCGAAGACCCGGAACTCCCAGCGCTCGGGCCGGAACTTCGGGACGGGCCCGTAGTGCGTGACCGGCCAGCCGCGCTGGAGCCGCTGACCCGGCGGAAGCTCGGACCCTGCCGCTGCTCCAGACTCGCGCTCCACCGGATGACCCATGTATCCATCCTGACAGACCTCGGGCAGTGCCCTTGACCACCCTCCCGGAAACCGGACAAGCAGCAGCAACTCAGGACGTACTTACTAAGTACGCACTTACTGGACGATCTTCGTTGCCGGTGCGATCATGCCGCCGCACCCTCTCCCGTAACCCGTGTGGAAGGAGCCGCTGCGATGCAGGGCGACCCCGAGGTCATCGAGTTCCTCAACGAGCAGCTCACCGGCGAGCTGACCGCGATCAACCAGTACTTCCTGCACGCGAAGATGCAGGAGAACTTCGGCTGGTACAAGCTCGCCAAGTACACGCGGCACGAGTCGTTCGACGAGATGAAGCACGCCGAGGTGCTCACCGACCGGATCCTGTTCCTGGAGGGGCTGCCCAACTACCAGCGGCTCTTCCACGTCCGCGTCGGGCAGACGGTGAGGGAGATGTTCGAGGCCGACCGGCAGATCGAGGTCGAGGCGATCGACCGGCTCCGGCGGGGCATCAAGGTGATGCGCGAGAAGGGGGACATCACGTCCGCCAACATCTTCGAGGACATCCTCGCCGACGAGGAGCACCACATCGACTATCTCGACACCCAGCTGGAACTGCTGGAGAAGCTCGGCGAGGCGCTCTATCTCTCCCAGCTGATCGAACAGCCGGAGAGCAGCTGAACCCTAGGCGGCCTCGGGCATGTCCGCGGAGATCTCCGTCAGCACCGGCTTGCCCTGGTCGGCCAGCTCGCGCCGCGGGCAGGCACCCCGGCCGAGGAGGGCCTGGATCCGGCGGACGCACGAGCCGCAGTCCGTGCCCGCCTTGCAGGCGGAGGCTATCTGGCGGGGGGTACAGGCACCGTCCTGCGCGTGCTGCTTGACCTGGGCCTCGGTGACGCCGAAGCAGCTGCAGACGTACACGCGGATTCACCTCCCGACGGGATCGCTCTGTGTACTGCCATCCCGTTTTTCGGTGAGGCAAACCTAACCTTACCCACCCCTCGGCGCCCGTAAAAGAGGAAGGGGCGCGGATCCCGTGTGATCCGCGCCCCTTCGGATGCCTACTGGTCCCGGTACATCTCCGCGACCAGGAACGCCAGGTCCAGCGACTGGCTGCGGTTCAGCCGCGGGTCGCAGGCCGTCTCGTAGCGCTGGTGCAGGTCGTCGACGAAGATCTCGTCGCCGCCGCCCACGCACTCGGTGACGTCGTCGCCGGTGAGCTCCACGTGGATGCCGCCCGGGTGGGTGCCGAGCGCCTTGTGGACCTCGAAGAAGCCCTTGACCTCGTCGAGCACGTCGTCGAAGCGGCGGGTCTTGTGCCCGGAGGCCGCCTCGAAGGTGTTGCCGTGCATCGGGTCGGTCACCCAGGCCACCGTCGCGCCGGACGCCGTGACCTTCTCCACCAGCTCGGGAAGCCTGTCGCGGATCTTGTCGGCGCCCATCCGGACGATGAAGGTCAGCCGGCCCGGCTCCCGCTCGGGGTCGAGGCGGTCGATGTAGCGCAGCGCCTCCTCGGCCGTCGTGGTCGGGCCGAGTTTGATGCCGATCGGGTTGCGGATCTGCGAGGCGAACTCGATGTGCGCGCCGTCCAGCTGCCGGGTGCGCTCACCGATCCACACCATGTGCCCGGAGACGTCGTACAGCTTGCCGGTGCGCGAGTCGACCCGGGTCAGGGCGGACTCGTAGTCCAGCAGCAGCGCCTCGTGCGAGGAGAAGAACTCGACGGTCTTGAACTCCTCCGGCTCGGCGCCGCAGGCCCGCATGAAGTTCAGCGCGTTGTCGATCTCCCGCGCGAGCTGCTCGTAGCGCTGGCCCGACGGGGAGGTCTTCACGAAGTCCTGGTTCCAGGCGTGCACCTGGTGCAGGTCCGCGTAACCGCCGGTGGTGAAGGCGCGCACCAGGTTCAGCGTGGAGGCGGAGGCGTGGTACATCCGCTTCAGGCGCTCGGGGTCCGGGACGCGGGCGGCCTCGGTGAAGTCGAAGCCGTTGACGGAGTCGCCGCGGTAGGTCGGCAGCGTCACGCCGTCGCGGGTCTCGGTCGGCTTGGAGCGGGGCTTGGAGTACTGCCCGGCGATACGGCCGACCTTCACCACGGGCACGGAGGCCGCGTAGGTGAGGACGGCGCCCATCTGGAGCAGCGTCTTGAGCTTGTTGCGGATGTGGTCGGCGGACACCGCGTCGAAGGCCTCGGCGCAGTCGCCGCCCTGGAGGAGGAACGCCTCTCCCTTGGCGACGGCCGCCATCCGGGCGCGCAGCTGGTCACACTCGCCCGCGAAGACGAGCGGCGGATACGACTCGAGGTCCGCGATCACTGCGCGCAGAGCCTCGGGGTCGGGGTACTCGGGCTGCTGCGCCGCGGGCAGGTTTCGCCAGGTGTTGCCAGCGCTCGGGCTGGTTGCGTTCACGGTCACGTTCTCCACATTACGGGGTCACCGCACGCATACATGCCGCGGGCTCAATAGGTGAGACGCACGGGTCCGCCGCGCGGCCTGCGCACGGCGGACCCGTCCGGGGCGTCAGCGCCGGCCGTCAGTGCAGGTTCTGCACCGCCGGGTCGGTGAAACCGACGGCGAAGACGGCGCGCAGGGAGAGGTTGTCCGCCCCCTTGTAGTTCCAGCACACGTCGTTGTCGTCCGTGGCGGCCTTGAACTCGGAGTGCGCCGTTCGCAGGTCGCTGCCCGCACAGAAGCCCTCGGTCAGCCCCCACACCTCGTCGACCTGGTCGGCGTCGAGCTTCGGCCAGTAGCTCAGGGCCTGGGGCGGGCCCGCCGCCCAGTTCCCGCCGGCCGCGCAGGACGTCGTGGCACGGGTGTCACCCACCCAGGTGTGCGAGTACACACCGGGCGCGGTGCCGCATCCCTTGTGGAAGCCGAAGTTCAGCACACCCTGGCTGTCGGTCCAGGTCATACCGCCCTGCAGGCCCCGGTAGCGGGAGGCGGCGTAGGCGTCCTGGATCACGGTTCTGCCGCCGGACATGTTGAGCAGGCCGGGGTAGGTGGAGGAGCTGGCCGGGTTCAGCTGGTAGCGCACCACGCGGGCGCCGTCGACGTAGCCCTGCCACTCACCGGCGACCAGCTTGAACGGGCCGCCGCCGGTCTTGTCCAGGGAGAGCCAGGAGAAGCACAGCTGCTCGGGGTCGATGGTGTTGCCCGAGCAGTCGGACGGCGTGCCCGCCTGCTTGTAGTAGTGGACCTCCGGCAGGACGTACGGGTAGCCGCAGGCGCTGGACCGGCCGGCGCCGTCGATCCCGTAGGTGCCCACGCCGGAGCCGTAGGTGTCGACCTTGGCGAGCTTGTTGATGTCGAAGACCCGGATGCCGTTCGCGGTGTCCGTGACGTAGATGTAGTTCGCGTACCAGACGATGCCGCCGCCGTGGCCGGTCACGAACTTGAAGTTGTCGCCCGAGTCGGTGGGCTCGGCGAGCAGGACGTGGCGGTACTTGCCGGTGTCCCGGTCGAGGAAGGTCATCTTGAGCAGGTTGTTGGTCGTGCAGCCCGCGGAGTCCTCGTTGCTGAGGGTCCGGTAGTGCCAGGAGACCGCCACGACGTGCTTGCCCTGGATGGCGCCGTCACCGCCGTCGGCGGTGCCCGTGCTGCTCAGGCCCTGCGGCCACCAGTGCGGGGTGGTGTCGTCGCCGTGGGCGTTCGACCAGCACCAGGCCGTCTTGGTGCCCACCGGGGGCAGCGCCTTGGTCTCGGTGCCGGCACAGGAGCGCATCGAGCGCAGGTTCAGCCAGCTGTCCGTCGCACCGGAGGAGTTCTTCGTGTAGTCGGTGGTGACGACGTCCGTGAGGTTGGCGTGGCTGGTGAGGCGGTTGTTGTAGAGATTGTTCGCGGCCGACGCATAGCTGGTGTCGGTCAGCTTGAACTGGTCGGCGCCGAGCGAGAGCTTCGTCATCGTCGGCGAATCCGCCGCCGAGGCGGGCTGGGCCGTGAGGCCGGTCAGCAACGCCGCCGTGGCCGCCATCCAGGCGAGGAGCCTGGAACCCCGTATGAATCCCATGCGTACCTTCCGTAAATGCGAATGGGACATGTCAAGTTCGAAGATCGTAGCCCTCTCCGGCCCCCGGACGATCCCCCGCGGCATGGGGTAAGGTGCCGGGCATGTTCGCGCATTCGACCCGCACCTGGTGGTGGACCGCTCATCCGGCGGCCCACTGATCGCGCGTACACCAGACTTCGCGAAGGCCGCCCGAGGGGCGGCCTTCGGTGTGTCCGGGGTCCGTTCCTCACCGACATCGACGGAAGAGGAACCATGGACCTGGCACAGCTCCTGCACGACGACCGCCCCTTCGCCCTGCTCCGCCGCCGCACCCCCGGCCGCGACGAACACCCGGTGGAGGTCCTGCTCGGCCCGGTGACCCGCCACGACCGGCTCGCCGACCTGCCCGGCGAGGGCCTCGCCCTGGTCCCGTTCCGGCAGATCCGCGAGCGCGGCTTCGACGTCCGCGACGACGGCACCCCCCTGCTGGTACTGACCCCCGAGGAGTCGTACGAGATCCCGCTCGACCTGGCGCTGTCCCGGCTCCCGGCGCACGAGGTGCGCGTCGAGGGCGGTGGCTTCGACGTCGGCGACGAGGCGTACGGCGAGATCGTCGCCCGGGTGCTGGACGAGGAGATCGGCCGGGGCGAGGGCGCCAACTTCGTGATCCGGCGCACGTACGAGGGCGGGATCCCGGGGTTCGGCCGGGCCGACGCCCTCGCGCTGTTCCGCCGGCTGCTGGAGGGCGAGCGCGGCGCCTACTGGACCTTCGTCGTGCACACCGGGGACCGGACGCTGGTCGGGGCCAGCCCCGAGGTGCACGTCCGGATGTCGGGGGGAACCGTCGTCATGAACCCGATCAGCGGGACGTACCGCTATCCCGCCGGGGGACCGACGCCGGAGCACCTGCTCTCCTTCCTCGCCGACGGCAAGGAGATCGAGGAGCTGTCGATGGTCGTCGACGAGGAACTGAAGATGATGTGCACCGTCGGCGACATGGGCGGGGTCGTCGTCGGGCCGCGGCTGAAGGAGATGGCCCATCTCGCCCACACCGAGTACGAGCTGCGCGGGAAGTCCTCCCTGGACGTGCGGGACGTACTGAGGGAGACCATGTTCGCGGCGACGGTGACCGGGTCTCCGGTGCAGAACGCGTGCCGGGTCATCGAGCGGCACGAGGTCGGCGGCCGGGGCTACTACGCGGGAGCGCTGGCCCTGCTCGGCCGGGACTCCGGCGGTGCGCAGACCCTGGACTCCCCCATCCTGATCCGCACCGCCGACATCTCCGCCGAGGGACGTCTGCGCGTGCCGGTCGGCGCCACGCTGGTGCGCGGCTCGGACCCGGCGGGCGAGGTCGCGGAGACGCACGCGAAGGCGGCGGGTGTGCTGGCGGCCCTCGGGGTACGGCCGTCCCGGCCGCGCGCGGAGCGGGAGCAACCCCGGCTGGCCGACGACCCCCGGGTGCGGGCGGCGCTGGACGGGCGGCGGGCCGCGCTCGCTCCCTTCTGGCTGCGGATGCAGGAACCGGCACAGGAGCTCACCGGCCATGCCCTCGTCGTCGACGGCGAGGACACCTTCACGGCGATGCTGGCACACGTGCTGCGGTCGAGCGGGCTGGACGTCACCGTCCGGCGGTACGACGAACCGGGGCTGCGGGCGGCGGTGCTCGCGCACGAGGGGCCGGTGGTGCTCGGCCCCGGTCCGGGCGACCCGGCGGACCTCGCCGACCCGAAGATGCGGTTCCTGCGCGAACTGACCGCGACGGTGATCCGGGAACACCGGCACGGGGTGCTGGGCGTCTGCCTGGGCCATGAGCTGATCGCGGCAGAGCTGGGGCTGCGCATCGTCCGCAAGGAGGTGCCGTACCAGGGCGCGCAGACCACCGTCGACCTGTTCGGGCGGGCCGAGACCGTCGGCTTCTACAACAGCTTCGTCGCCCGCTGCGACGACGGGGCGGCCCGGGAACTGGCCGCACACGGCATCGAGGTGAGCCGCGCGGCGAACGGCGAGGTGCACGCGCTGCGCGGTCGGGGCTTCGCGGGTGTGCAGTTCCACCCCGAGTCGGTCCTCAGCCTGAACGGGGCCGCGGTGGTGCGGGAGCTGGTCGGCCGGTTGCGCGCGGTCGGCCGGGCCGGATGAGCGAACGGATCCGGGGACCGTGCGGTCCCCGGATCCGGCAACGCGCCGTCAGCCGAAGAACACCCCGACCTCCTCGTACAGCGTCGGGTCCACCGTCTTCAGCTTGGCGGTGGCCTCGGCGAGGGGGACGCGGACGATGTCGGTGGCGCGCAGGGCGACCATGGTGCCGAAGTCGCCGTCGCGGACGCAGTCGATGGCGTGCAGACCGAAGCGGGTGGCCAGCCAGCGGTCGAAGGCACTGGGCGTGCCGCCGCGCTGGATGTGACCGAGGACGGTGGTGCGGGCCTCCTTGCCGGTGCGCTTCTCGATCTCCTTCGCCAGCCACTCGCCGACGCCGGACAGGCGGACGTGCCCGAAGGAGTCGAGCGACTCGTCCTTCAGGACCGCGTCCCCGTCCTTCGGCATCGCGCCTTCCGCGATGACCACGATCGGTGCGTACGACGCCTTGAACCGGGAGGTGATCCAGGCGCACACCTGGTCGAGGTCGAAGCGCTGCTCGGGGATGAGGATGACGTTGGCACCGCCGGCCAGGCCGGAGTGGAGGGCGATCCAGCCGGCGTGACGGCCCATCACCTCGCAGACCAGCACGCGCATGTGGGACTCGGCGGTGGTGTGCAGCCGGTCGATGGCCTCCGTGGCGATGCCGACCGCGGTGTCGAAGCCGAAGGTGTAGTCGGTGGCGGACAGGTCGTTGTCGATCGTCTTGGGTACGCCGACACACGGCACGCCGTACTCGTCGGACAGGCGCGCGGCGACCCCCAGGGTGTCCTCGCCGCCGATCGTGATCAGGGCGTCGATCTCCTGCTTGGCCAGGTTGTCCTTGATGCGGCGGATGCCGTTCTCCGCCTTGAGGGGGTTGGTGCGCGAGGAGCCGAGGACGGTGCCGCCGCGGGGCAGGATGCCGCGCACCGCGGGGATGTCGAGGCGCACGCTGTCGCCTTCCAGAGGTCCGCGCCAGCCGTCCCGGAAGCCGACGAAGTCATAGCCGTACTCCTGCACGCCCTTGCGGACGATGGCCCGGATGACGGCGTTGAGCCCGGGGCAGTCGCCGCCTCCGGTCAGTACTCCGACCCGCATGGAAATGTCCCTTCGCCACGGTTTCCTGACACAGAGTCACGCTAGTGGTGATCCGCGTCACAACGGGAGAGGCGAGAAGGGTGATTCCGGGGCGCTACTCGTCGTCCAGGCCGCGCTCTATGGCGTACCGCACCAACTCGACCCTGTTGTGCAGCTGGAGCTTGCCGAGGGTGTTCTGCACGTGGTTCTGGACCGTGCGGTGGGAGATGACGAGGCGTTCGGCGATCTGCTTGTAGCTCAGGCCCTTGGCGACCAGCCGCAGCACCTCCGTCTCCCGGTCCGTCAGCCGGGGCGCTCCGGGCTCGTCGGTGTCGGGGGCGGGCACGGGCTCGGCGGCCAGCCGGCGGTACTCGCCGAGGACCAGTCCGGCCAGGCCCGGCGTGAACACGGGGTCGCCGACGGCGGTACGGCGCACGGCGTCCAGCAGTTCCCCGGTGGAGGCCGACTTCAGCAGATAGCCGGTCGCGCCGGACTTCACGGCCTCCAGGACGTCGGCGTGCTCACCGCTCGCCGAGAGGACCAGGACGCGCAACGCCGGGTTGTGGCCGACCAGTTCCCTGCACACCTGGACGCCGGGCTTGGCGGGCAGGTTGAGGTCCAGCACGAGGACGTCGGGGGCGGCGGCCCTGGCGCGGCGGACCGCCTGCTCGCCGTCGCCCGCGGTGGCGACCACCTCGAAGCCGGACTCGGCGAGGTCCCGGGCGACCGCGTCACGCCACATGGGGTGGTCGTCCACCACCATGACCTTGATCGGGTCCTGCTGCTCGCTCATCGCCGCTCCGCCTTCTTCCCCCGCGCCCGTCCGGCGCCCTTCGGTACTTTCAGTTCCACTTCCGTGCCCTGGCCGGGGACGGAGACGAGTTCGGCGCTGCCGCCCAGGTCGCGCAGCCGTCCGCGGATCGACTGGGCCACGCCGAGCCGGCCCTCTCCCTCGGCCTGGGCGAGCCGGCCCTCGGGGATGCCGGGGCCGTCGTCCCGGACGGTCACGACGATCTCGTCCGGCTCGTCCTCGACCAGGATCCAGGCCCGGGCCCCGGCTCCGGCGTGCTTGCGTACGTTGTCCAGGGCGGCGCCCACCGCGGCGGCCAGCTGCCGCGCGGCCGGCCGGGGCAGCTCGACCGGCGCGCCGGGCTCGGCCAGGCTCACCCGGGCACCCGCGTACGGCGCCAGCAGCGAGCGCAGATCGAGCGGGCCGTCGTCGTCGGGCTCTTCCACCGCGCGTACGACGGCTCCGGCGGAGGCGTCCTCCGACACCCGGGAGACCGGCACCAGACCGCCGGAGACCAGCGTGCGCAGCGCCACCTCCTGCTCGCCCGCGAGCCGCCCCAGCTCGGCCGCCTCGCCGCCGATCACCGCGCCGCGCCGCTGCACCATCGCCAGCACCTGGAGCACACCGTCGTGGATGTCCCGGGCCAGCCGCTCCCGCTCCCGGGTCGCGGCCTCGATCTCCAGCGCGCGGGCCAGGGTGCGCTCGGAGGCGCGGGCCACCTCCACGACGTAGCCGATGGCGATCGAGGCCACCCAGACCAGGATCACGTTGTGCACGGTGTCCCGGGCGGGGCTGCCCCGCTCGACCAGGTTGACGGCGGCCACGGCCGTCGAGGCGGCGGCCGCCCAGCGCCAGCCGCCCTTGATGGCGAAGGCCAGCACCGAGCCGGCGGTCCATATCGACGGCAGGGTGGGGCCGCCGCCCGCGATCCTCTGGTGGTTGTCGGCGAGTGGGGTGAGCAGGATGCCGGTCAGGGCGACGGTCAGGTCGGCGGCCAGGAAGCGCTTGGTGCAGCTCGCCGCGTTCCGCACTTTCGGCAGGGTGGCGAGGGTCCACACGAACAGGACGGCGAAGTAGGCGACGGCGACCCAGGGGCGGACGAAACGGGAGTACGCGGTGGCGCACAGGCCGATGGCGTACAGCATGGTCAGCACGCGGTAGCCGCTGAGTGCGCGCCACAGCGGCAGCTCGACCGACATCCTCATGACGCGCTCGCGCTTGGGCATGTCCCCCCGGCCCCCCGTTGTCCCCGGCTCCCCTGCTCCCCGCTTACCCTTCGGCCTTCTTGCCGGCCTCCCTGGCCTTCTCCGCTTCCTTGGCCGCCTTCGCCGCCTCCGCGATCTGCCGCTTGGCCGCCGTGGCGTACATGTCGACGTACTCCTGGCCGGAGAGCTTCATGATCTCGTACATGACCTCGTCGGTCAGGGCGCGCAGGACGAAGCGGTCGTGCTCCATGCCGTGGTAGCGGCTGAAGTCCAGCGGCTTGCCGATGCGGATGCCGGGCCGCATCAGCTTGGGCACCACCTTGCCGGGCGGCTGGATCTTCTCGGTGTCGATCATCGCCACCGGGATGACCGGCGCGCCGGTGGCGAGCGCCACCCGCGCGAGGCCGCCGGGCTTGCCCCGGTAGAGCCGGCCGTCGGGCGAGCGGGTGCCCTCCGGGTAGATACCGAACAACTCGCCGCGTTCCAGTACCTCTATGCCGCTCTTGATCGCGGCCTCGCCGGCGCCGCGCGCCCCGGAGCGGTCCACCGGGAGCTGCCCGACGCCCTTGAAGAAGGCCGCCGTCAGCCTGCCCTTGACGCCCGGGGTGGTGAAGTACTCGGCCTTCGCGATGAAGGTGACCTTGCGGTCGAGGACCGCGGGCAGGAAGAACGAGTCCGAGAAGGACAGGTGATTGCTCGCCAGGATGGCGGCGCCCTCGGCCGGTACGTTCTCCAGGCCTTCCACCCAGGGCCTGAAGGCGACCTTCAGCGGCCCTCCGATGGCGACCTTCATCGTCCCGTACAACACCCGTGTGCCTCCCGTTTCCGTCGAACAGACCTTAACCCGGAGGACCGTCAATGGACCCGACGACCCTGGTCGGTGTCAGTGCGGTCGCGTACGGTGAACCACATCCGCGCGTTGTCCCACACCTCTGCCGGTCACCGGTGGGGGCCCTCCAGGAACAGGAGCGTCGAAGGTGCCGGTCCTCCCCGGAGCCGAGCCGTACCGCCACGTGGGCGGGGAGGTGGGGGTCCTCCTCTGCCACGGCTTCACCGGCTCGCCCCAGTCGCTGCGCCCCTGGGCGGAGCACCACGCGGCGCACGGCCTGACCGTGTCGCTGCCGCTGCTGCCCGGCCATGGCACCCGCTGGGAGGACATGCAGGTCACCGGCTGGCAGGACTGGTACGCGGAGGTGGACCGCGAGCTGCGCGTCCTCGCCGAGCGCTGCTCCCGGGTGTTCGTCGCGGGCCTGTCGATGGGCGGCGCCCTGGCGCTCAGACTCGCGGCCCGGCACGGCGAGCGGGTGCGGGGCGTCGTACTCGTCAACCCGGCGAACAAGGTGCACGGCCTGTCGGCATACGCCCTTCCGGTGGCGCGGCATCTCGTGCGGACGACGAAGGGCATCGCCAGCGACATCGCGAAGGCGGGCGCGGCCGAGCTGGGCTACGACCGGGTGCCGCTGCACGCGGCGCACTCGCTGCGGGTGTTCCTGCGCCGGCTGGACGGCGAGCTGCCCCAGGTCACCCAGCCGTTGCTGCTGCTGCGCAGCGCCCAGGACCATGTCGTCCCGGCGGCCGACTCGGCCCGGGTGCTGAGCCGGGTGTCGTCCACGGACGTGACGGAGACCGTGCTGGAACACAGCTACCACGTGGCGACGTTGGACGAGGATGCGGACCGGGTCTTCGAGGAGAGCCTCGCCTTCATCGGCCGGCTCGCACCCAGTCTCGGCGAGGAAGGGACGGCCAGAGTTGGCTGAGCACGAGTCCGACCGCGAGGACCGCGAGGGCCGCGAGCCGGACGAGCAGAAGGTGCCCTTCGACGAGGACGCCGCCTGGCGTGCCATCGTCGACGGGTACGGCGAGGAGCCGCCGGATCCGCCGGGCGCCAGGCCCTTCAAGGCGGTGGAGGACCTGGCGCTCCCGGAGCCGGACAAGGACCCGGGCAGCGACCCCGACAAGGCGACGGTCCGGCCGCTGGGCAGCTCGGTCTCCTTCGCGCCCGGCGTCGGCCCGCGCGACTACACGCCCCCGGAACCCTCCGAGGACGACTTCGACGAGGACGACGAGGGCCACTTCGTCCCGCCGGAGCCGCCGCCACTGCCGGCCGCCGACACCACGGCGAAGTTCGCCTGGCTGGGTGTCGTCGGCGGGCCGGTCCTGCTTCTGCTGGCGGTGCTGTTCGGCTGGCAGATGACCTGGTGGCTGACGACCCTCGGCATCGGCGGCTTCCTCGGCGGCTTCGCGACGCTGGTGATGCGCATGCGCACGGACGACGAGGAGGACGACGACCCCGGGCGCGGCGCGGTGGTCTGAACTTTGTACAAGTCCCTGGTGACTCACTTATCGTGAGCCCATGCCGCGCGACACGCTCACCCCGGAACAGATCGTCCGGACCGCCGTGGAGCTTCTGGACGACGAGGGCCTCGAGGGCCTGAACATGCGCAGTCTGGGCAAGCGGCTGGGGGCCGCGGCGACCGCCGTCTACTGGCATGTGAAGAACAAGGACGACCTCGTGCTGCTCGCCGCCGACCGGGTGTGGCACGAGGTCGAGCTGCCGGCGCTCGGCGCGGCGGACTGGCGGGACGTCGCCACGGCGATGGCCGACCGGCTGCACGCGATGCTCCTGCGGCATCCGTGGCTGGTGCAGGCGATCGGCTCCCATCTGCTCTACGGCACCGGCAAGGCCCGTTACGACGACCATCTCCTCGGCGTCTTCGAGACCGCCGGGTTCCCGGCGGAGGAGGCGGACCGGGCGGCGGGGGCGGTGGTGACGTACGTCCTCGGCAATGCGCTGGGCGCGTCGGCGGTGACGTCACTGACGCGCAAGGTGCGCAGGGCCGGCGGGGACGCCGCGGAGCGGTTCGAGGAGACGCTGGCCAGGGCGGCGCAGGTGGCGCGGCCGTTTCCGCGGTTGCGGGCCCGGCTGGACACGGCTGCGGCTACGGGATACGGCGATGCGCCCGACGGTACGTACGCGGCCGGGCTGCGGGCACTGCTGGAGGGACTGCGGCCGGGCGGCACCGAAAGCTGACCGGCACCGCCCTGGCCCCCCAGGGCGGGTCAGGACCGGGTGAAGAGGCGCCCCGCCAAGTCCACCCCGGTCACCGTGCCGTCGGTGCCGCGGGAGAAGAAGCCCCGCTGGCCCTTCAGACCGCCCTCCACCACGAGGTACTCGTCGCCGTCCCCCGGCAGGAAACCGATCTCCGCCGCCGGATAGTCCGGCGGCATCTCCGCATCCGACGCCGCACGGATCTCCGGCTTGATGCCGACCGCGAGCGTGAGCCGGTCGCCGTCCGCCGCGATGTCGAGGTTCATGGCGTCGATCTCGTACCGCCCGGCGGCCTCCCGTGCCCGCTCCTCGTCGTACGGCAGCGGCTCGGGCTCCCGCTCGGCCACACCGAGGAAGAGCTCCAGCGCCCGCTTCAGCACCGACTGGTTGAACTGGTAGCCGTCCGGGGCGGCGTTGGACAGCGAGACGACGGCGAAGTCCCGTTCCGGGACCAGGAGCAGTTCGGCGAACTGCCCGTTGCCCGAGCCTCCGTGGCCGACCGTGCCCACGCCCTCCACATCCCGCAGGAACCAGCAGATGCCGAAGGCGTCGCCGAGCGTGCTGCCCCGCAGTGCGACGGTCGGTTCCCGCATGCGGCGCAGCGTCCCGGCGGTCAGCAGCCCCTCTCCGTCGCCCAGCTGGAACCGTGCCCAGCGCAGCAGGTCGCTCATCGAGGAGACGACGCCGCCGCCGGGGTTGTCGCCGCGCAGTCCGGCCCGCCGGGACTTCCAGGGGCGGGCGAGGGTGAGGGTGCCGTCCTCGGCGCGCTTGTGGCCCACGGCGAAGCGCCGGACCACGACGTCGTCCAGGTCGAAGACGGTGTCGGTGAGGCCCAGCGGCTGCAGGACCAGTTCGGCCAGCGCCTTCTCGAACGTGAGGCCGGTGACGTTCTCGACCACTCGGCCGAGCAGGTTGTACCCGGCCTGGCTGTAGGAGGCACGGGCGCCGGGCGGCGCGATCAGCGGCAGCCGGTCCAGCTGCCCGACGAACGCGGCGAGCGAGCCGTCGCCCTCGTCGGCGTCGACCAGGTTCCAGTCCAGGCCCGCCGTGTGGTTGAGCAGGTTCAGCACGGTGATCCGGGCGGCGGTGTCCTCGTCGGCGAGGCGCAGGTCGGGGACGTACCGGCGGACGGGTGCGTCGAGGTCCACCCTGCCCTGCTCGACCAGGCGCATCAGCGCGGTCGCCGTGAAGCTCTTGCTCACCGAGGCGAGGTGGAAGAGGGTGTGCTCGTCGACCGGCAGGGGGTGCTCCACGTTCGTCACGCCGTGCGTGACATGGATTTCCTCGCCGCCCGTCAGTACGGCGACGGCGGCCCCCGGCACGCCGTACTCCTTCGCCGCCGTCTCCACGAACGCGGCCAACTGCTCTTGCTCGCCGGACATCGGGTCCCCCTCCTGGCTACTTGAACTAAGTACAGGAGTGACTGTAGGCGGGCCGGGCCGGGCCGCACAAGGCTTTCTTGCACTTAGTTCAGTCGAAGCTCACGTCACCGGTACACGAAGGGCCGCCAGCACCGGGAAGTGGTCCGTGGCCGCCTTCAGATCGGCCCCGGTGACACCCGGCTGGTCCAGCGGGACCCCGCAGCCGAGCACCTCGATGCCCTTCGTGACGAAGACGGCGTCGATACGCTCAGGCGGTTCGCTGTGCGGCCAGGTCTCCTCGCCGCCCCAGGGCGCCACGGCCCGGCAGTCCCGCAGGCTCGCGGAGACCAGCCGGAAGGCGGGGCCGCCGGGGCCTTCGTTGAGGTCACCGCCGACGACGGCGTGTTCCACGCCCAGGTCGGCGAGATGCTCGAGGACCAGGGCGGCCTGCTCGTACCGCTCCTTGTCGTCCAGGCTCAGATGACAGCTGATCACGCCCAGCCGGGCCCCGCCGAAGCGGATCACCGCCATGGCGAGGCCGCGCCGGTGCAGTCCGGGGGTCAGGGGCAGCAGGATGTCCTCCGCCCGCTCCACGGTGGCCCTGAGTGAGCAGAGGATCGCCGGGCCGGCCGCGGTGGCTCCGCCGGTGAGGATGACCTGGCCGGTGGCCGCGGCGAGGCGGGCGAGCTTCTTGTGCCAGCGGAAGAAGCGGGGGGCTTCCTGGATCAGGACGAGGTCCGGGGCGCAGGCGGTGATCACTCTCGCGAGGGCGCGGGTGTCGTCGCGCATCGAGCGGATGTTGTAGCTCAGGACGCGGATGACGGGTGAACCGCCGGATTCGGTGCGGGAGTTGGGGAGCAGAGGGGTTGCCATGCCGTCAATCTACGACGGCGGCGGCGTCTGGGCGCCCCACGGCACGGGGCGCGGGGTCCGTGTGCGACTGCCCGTGTGTGGTGGCCTGTCGCGCAGTTCCCCGCGCCCCTGTGCAGCTGGTGTTGCTCACATGATCGGGTCGGGTTCCCTGGCCAGGTCCGCCGCGCCCACCAGGCCCGCCTTGTTGCCGAGCTGGGCCGCGATCACGTCGGCCACCGGGCGCCAGTTGCCGCCCACCAGCCAGCGCTTGTAGGACTTGCGGATCGGGTCGAGGACCAGCTCGCCCTCGTCGGAGAGGCCGCCGCCGACGATGAACGCGGACGGGTCGAACAGGGAGGCCAGGTCGGCCAGGCCGGCGCCGGCCCAGCGGGCCAGCTCGCGGTAGGAGTCGACGGCGACCGGGTCGCCCTGGCGGGCGGCCATGGAGATGTGCTTGCCCTCGATGCCGTCGGGGGTGCCGTCACCGAGGCCGAGCAGGATCTCGGCGTGTTCGGGGGTGGCGTTGGCGCGCTGCTTGGCGTAGCGGACCAGGGCGCGGCCGGAGGCGTACTGCTCCCAGCAGCCCTGCGAGCCGCAGCCGCACAGCAGGCCGTCCGGGACCATCCGGATGTGCCCGAACTCCGCGGCCACGCCGAAGTGGCCGCGGCGCAGCTTGTTGCCGATGATGATCCCGCCGCCGAGGCCGGTGCCGAGCGTGATGCAGATGACGTTGCGGTGGCCCTTGCCGGCGCCGAACTTGTACTCGCCCCAGGCGGCGGCGTTGGCGTCGTTCTCGACCACGACCGGAAGGCCCACGCGGGCCTCGACCTTCTCCTTCAGCGGCTCCTGGCGCCAGTCGATGTTCGGCGCGAAGTACACCGTCGAGCGCTGCCGGTTCACGTAACCGGCCGCACCGATGCCCACGCCGACGATCTCGTGCCCGGCGCGCGCGCCCTCCACCGCCGAGGCGATGGCGTCCACGATGGCCTCGGGCGTGGTGGGGGTCGGCACCTTGAAGGTCGAGAGGATGTTGCCTTCCTCGTCGACCACGCCGGCCGCGATCTTGGTGCCGCCGATGTCGACGCCGATGGTGAGTCCCATGAATCCCTCAGTTTCGGTCGAGCCCCGCTACGGCCAACCGTACCCGAGGCCCTGCCGTGGAAGGGTTTCAGTCCAGGTCGATGCGTTCCCCTGGGCCGGTGCCCTCGCCCCGGTCGCGCCGGCCGTCCGGCCCCTCACGGGTGAGGTCGTCGGCCGTGCGGTCGGTCCAGCGGCGCTCCTGGGCCTGGACGGCGGAGCGGTAGGCGGCGAGCAGTTCGCCGCCGGCCGCGGCCAGGTGGTCGAAGACGTCCGGGTTGCGGTCTATGACGGGCTCGACGGCGGCCTTGGCCTGCTGGACGACCTGGCGCACCACCTGCTGCGCGGCCGGTCCGGCAAGGCTGCCGAGGAGCGGTGACGAGAGGCCGGACAGCTTGTCGGCCACCGTGTCCACGAGTTTCTTCAGTTCCTCGGCGGCCGAGCCCGGCTCCGGGCCGTAGCCGGCGCGGCGGCGGGCCTTCTCGGCGGCGAGGTCCTCGGCGCAGGCCGTGGCCCAGGCGTCGGCGTCGGCCGCCCGGCCCTGCTCCTCGGACGAGTCGGATGCGGGACGCTCTTCGCTCATGGCGGACTCCTGACTACGGTTCGCCTTTACGACGTTACCCGAACGGGCGTGCCCGGTTCACCGTCCGCCGGCGGGCCACAGATCGGGGTCCGGGGCGAAGCGGATGCGCAGTGCGCCCTCGCGCAGGGCGGCACCTGCGACGGTGCAGCGGCGCAGCGCGGAGGGCAGCGGGACGAGCCGGCGGAAGGGGCCCGCGGTGATGACGAGTTCGTCGCCGCGCCGGATCAGGTCCAGCTCGTCGCGTATGGCGCCGGGCAGCGGGATGTGCCAGACCAGCACCCCGTCCTCGGCGATCCGGTCGGCGACGGGCCACTCGGCCGGGGCGGGCGACGGGTTGACGGCGGGCAGGGCGAGGGCCGAGAGGTCGTCGGTGCCGCGCGGGTCGCGGCCGAGGTGGGGGACGGGGTGGACGTCGTACGGCTCCTCCTGCCACTCGGCGAGCGTCTTGCGCTGCTGGGCCAGGAGGGAGGAGAACCAGCTGTCGCCGGTGGCCTCGGGAAGGACGCGGTTGGCGATCAGGGCCTCCGTGCGCAGGGCGCGCAGGGCAAGGCCCAGGCGGGCGGCGCGTACGGCGTCGGCGCCGGCCGGGCCGGGTTCGGCGACCAGGCGCACGGCGGTGTTCCGGTCGGTGAGGACGGCCTCGACGGCGGCCAGTTCGACGTCCCAGCGGGCCGCCGTCTCGTACAGCCAGTCGGCGGGCATGGGGACACCGGCCAGCCGGCCGAGGACCGGGCGCAGGGCACGGGCCGCCTGCCGCTCGGGCGGGAGCAGGCGGCGCAGGTAGCGGCGCAGTTCCTCGGGGAGGGCGAGCAGGGCGAGGGCCTGCGGGAGGGGCGGGAGGTCGACGACGAGGAGGTCGTAGCGCTCGGAGAGGGCGGCGTCCCGGAGCGCACGCAGGAAGGACAGCTCCTCGGCGCCGGGCAGCGGGGTGACCTCCTCGGCGTCCAGCCGGGCGGCGCCGAGCAGGTCGAGGACGTTCGCGGCGCGGGTCTGGAAGGCGGTGAGGTCCTGGCGGAAGCGTTCGGCGGCGTCCGGGCGCCAGGTGGTGAGGTTCGGGGCGGCCTGGCGGGGGGCCGGTCCTGTCGCGGAGCCCAGTGCTGCGCCCAGGGTGTCGGCGTTGTCGGCACTGAGGAGGAGGGTGCGGGTGCCCTCACGGGCGGCGGCGAACGCGGTGGCGGCGGCGACCGTGGTACGGCCGCTGCCGCCGGGACCCGTGATCAGGATGGTGCGCATGAGGCTGAACGGTACCGCCGCGCGCGGGGTCCGAACGGGGTGACTACTTCTCCCCCGACTCCACCCTCTTCTTCAGACCCGCGAGCGCGCGGTCGATGATGACCTTCTCCGCCTTGCGCTTGATCATGCCGAGCATGGGGATCTTGACGTCGACGGTCAGGAGGTAGGTGACCTCGGTGGCGCCGGGGCCGCTGGGCTGGAGGACGTACGAGCCGTCCAGGGAGCGCAGCATCTGGGACTTGACCAGGGTCCAGGAGACCTCGTTGTCGCCAGTCCAGGTGTAGGCCAGCGTCTGGTCGTCCTTGATCGCCCCCGCGTCCATGACGAGGCGTACCTGCTCGGCGCGGCCCTGGTCGTCGGTCTTGAGGACCTCCGCCTCCTTCACCTCACCCGTCCAGTCCGGGTAGCGGGCGAAGTCGGCGATCACCCCCATGACGTCGGCCGGTGCCGCCTCGATCGTGATGCTCGAGCTGGTGTGTTCCGCCATCGCCGTGGCTCCTCCAGATGCGGGCCGGTACAGAGGTCGTCGTGCGCACGTGTGTGCAGCGTGAAGGCTACCGCGCCGCCGACCTGCCGCCTTCACCCCATGTCCCGCCGATCGCCCGCCATGGCCTGCCGACGCCCCTCGATGGCTCGTCGATCACCATTCGAGCGCCCAGGGGCGGCCCGTTCCGGCGAAGTGGCCCACGTTCACGCACTCCGTCGCGCCGATCCGCATCCGGCGCGCGAGCGGCTGATGGACGTGGCCGAAGAGCGAGTAGCGGGGTCTCGTGCGGCGGATCGCGGCCAGCAGGGCGCGGCTGCCGCGTTCGAAGCGGCGGGCGACGGTGTCGTAGACCAGCTCGGGCACCTCCGGCGGGATGTGGGTGCACAGCACGTCGACCTCGCCGACCGCCTCGATCTTCGCGGCGTACTCCTCGTCGCTGATCTCGTACGGCGTCCGCATGGGGGTCCGCAGGCCGCCTCCGACGAAGCCGAAGGTCCAGCCGCCGATCTCGACCCGCTGGCCGTCGAGGACGGTGGTGCCGGGCCGGGCGTACTCCCGCCACAGGGGCGGCATGTCGACGTTGCCGTAGGTGGCGTACGTCGGGGTGGGGAACGCGGCGAACATCTCGGCGTACTGTTTGCGCACCGCCCTCTCGATGGCCGTGGCCCGGTCGGCGCCGATGCCGGCCCACAGCCGGGCGCCGAACTCACGGGCCTCCTCGAAGCGGCGGGCGGTGCGCAGCTCGACGATCCGGTCGGCGTTCTCCTTGCCGAACAGGTCGGGGAAGATGCCGCGCGAGTGGTCGGCGTAGTCGAGGAAGAGCACAAGGTCACCCAGGCAGATCAGGGCGTCGGCACCCTCGCCCGCCAGGGCCAGGTCACGGGCGTTGCCGTGCACGTCACTGACCACGTGGACGCGTGTCCTTCGGTTGCCGGAGGGTGTGGATGCCATGGTGATCAAGCGTAGGCCCGTGGGATGTGCGTGAACAGTGTCGGTCCCGCCTGCGGTTACTCGCCGGTCGGTTCAGCCGTGGACTACTGTGCGCGAAGGAAAGCCAACATGTGTGACGCAGCGAACATCTCGCCGGAACCCCCTGTCGGGAACGCCATACCGACGGGTAACGTCCGGGCAGTCCAGTCGTGCTCTGGATTTCAACAGCTGAATTCCCGAGCACTTGCCCGAGCCGTGGACCGCACCGTCGCATCACACAGTGTCGTGGCGCCGGCGCCCTATGAGGAGCAGCAGTCTTGCGCGAGTTCAGCCTTCCGGCTTTGTACGAGGTCCCTGCGGACGGCAATCTGACCGACATCGTCCGCAGAAACGCCGCGCAGCATCCGGACGTCGCCGTCATCGCCCGCAAGGTGGCCGGCGCCTGGCAGGACGTGACGGCCCGGGAGTTCCTGGCCGAGGTGCACACCGCCGCCAAGGGCCTCATCGCCGCCGGGGTGCAGCCGGGCGACCGGGTGGGCCTGATGTCGCGCACCCGTTACGAGTGGACGCTCCTGGACTTCGCGATCTGGAGCGCGGGCGCGATCACGGTGCCGGTGTACGAGACCAGCTCGCCGGAGCAGGTGCAGTGGATCCTGTCGGACTCGGGCGCGACCGCGTGCGTGGTGGAACTGGACAGCCACGCGGCGGCCGTGGAGTCGGTGCGTGAGTCGCTGCCCGCGCTGAAGCACGTCTGGCAGATCGAGGCCGGGGGCCTGGAGGAGCTGGGCCGGCTCGGGCAGGACGTGTCGGACGAGACGGTCGAGGAGCGCGGCTCGCTCGCCAAGGCCGACGATGCGGCGACGATCGTCTACACGAGCGGGACGACGGGCCGGCCCAAGGGCTGTGTGCTCACCCACCGCAGCTTCTTCGCCGAGTGCGGCAACATCGTGGAGCGGCTGCGCCCCCTGTTCCGTAC
The DNA here is from genome assembly GCF_055603265.1 of Streptomyces sp. NPDC037288. NCBI lineage: Bacteria > Bacillati > Actinomycetota > Actinomycetes > Kitasatosporales > Streptomycetaceae > Streptomyces > Streptomyces sp. NPDC037288. Next base: position 23,267 of record NZ_JBVJVY010000007.1, on the reverse strand, counting down.
CGGCGAGTGTTCGGTCCTGCTCTTCCTGCCGCTCGCGCACGTCTTCGGCCGGCTCGTGCAGATCGCCCCGATGATGGCGCCGATCAAGCTGGGCTGCGTCCCGGACATCAAGCACCTCACCGACGAGCTCGCCGCCTTCCGGCCGACGCTGGTCCTCGGTGTGCCGCGCGTCTTCGAGAAGGTGTACAACTCGGCGCGCGCCAAGGCGCAGGCGGACGGCAAGGGCGCGGTCTTCGACAAGGCGGCGGACACCGCGATCGCCTACAGCAAGGCGCTGGACAGCGCCTCCGGCCCGGCGTTCGGTCTGAAGGTCAAGCACAAGGTCTTCGACAGGCTGGTCTACAGCAAGCTGCGCGCGGTCCTCGGCGGCCGGGGCGAGTACGCCATCTCCGGCGGTGCCCCGCTGGGCGAGCGGCTCGGTCACTTCTTCCGGGGCATCGGCTTCACGGTGCTGGAGGGCTACGGCCTCACCGAGTCCTGCGCGGCGACCGCGTTCAACCCGTGGGACCGGCAGAAGATCGGCACGGTCGGCCAGCCGCTGCCGGGCTCGGTGGTGCGGATAGCGGACGACGGCGAGGTGCTGCTGCACGGCGAGCACCTGTTCAAGGAGTACTGGAACAACCCGGGCGCGACCGCGGAGGCGCTGGCCGACGGCTGGTTCCACACCGGTGACATCGGCACCCTGGACGAGGACGGCTACCTCAGGATCACCGGCCGGAAGAAGGAGATCATCGTCACCGCGGGCGGCAAGAACGTGGCCCCGGCGGTGATCGAGGACCGGATCCGGGCGCACGCGCTGGTCGCGGAGTGCATGGTGGTGGGCGACGGGCGGCCGTTCGTGGGCGCGCTGGTCACCATCGACGAGGAGTTCCTCGGCCGTTGGGCGGCCGAGCACGGCAAGCCGGCGGGTGCCACCGCGGCGTCGCTGAAGGACGACCCGGATCTGCAGGCGGCGATCCAGACGGCGGTCGACGACGGCAACGCCGCGGTGTCGAAGGCGGAATCGGTGCGGAAGTTCCGCATTCTGTCCTCCCAGTTCACGGAGGAGTCGGGCCACCTCACCCCGTCGCTGAAGCTCAAGCGGAACGTGGTGGCGAAGGACTACGCGGACGAGGTCGAGGCCATCTACCAGAAGTAGTCCGGCAGTCGCCTCATGGCGCGGTGTCCTCGGCGAGGACCCGCGCCATCGTGCGTTCGGCGAGCGCGGTGATGGTGACGAAGGGGTTCACGCCGATGTTGCCGGGCACGAGCGAACCGTCGGTGACATAGAGGCGTCGATACCCCCTCACCCGGCCGTAGTCGTCGGTCGCCTTCCCGAGGACGCAGCCGCCGAGGGGGTGGTACGTGAAGTCGTCCGCGAAGACCTTGCTCGTGGAGCCGAACAGGTCGTAGCGGTAGATGGTCGCGTTGGCCAGGTTGATCCGGTCGAACAGCTTCTTGGCCATGCTCACCGACACCGCGCTCTGGGCGGCGCTCCAGCCGAGCTTCACCGCGCCCGAGGCGGAGTCGTAGGTGAAGGAGGCCCGTTCCGGGTTCTTGGTGATCGCCAGGTAGAGGCTGATCCAGTGCTCGAAGCCCATGGGCAGCGGGGCGATCTCGGCGAAGACCGGGTTGTCGGTGTTGGCCCAGTCGTCGATGCCCATCACCGGCATGGTGGCCTCGTTGGCGCCGACGGTGTCCCAGACGTGGTTGGCCCGGCCGAGCATGGTGTTGCCGTTGGTGCCCCAGCCCGCGCCCACCGCGGGGTTCAGGTCGGGCAGGGTGCCGGTGTCCCGGGCCCGGACGAGGAGTTCGGTGGTGCCGAGGCTGCCGCCGCCGAGGAAGAGATACGTGCAGCTGTACTGCCTGGTCTCGACGACCGCGCCGGTGGTGTCGATCCGGTCGGCGGTCAGGACGTACGACCCGTCGCCCGCCCGGCTGACCGACGTCACCTTCTCCAGGGTGTGGAGGGTGACGTTGCCGGTCCCGAGGGCGGCGGCCAGGTAGGTCTTGTCGAGGCTGCGCTTGCCGTGGTTGTTGCCGTAGATGACCTCGCCGGCGAGGGCGGACCGCGTGGCCGTACCGGCGGCTTCCTGCTGCATGTAGCCGAAGTCGTAGACGTTCGGCACGAAGGTGGTCTTCAGGCCCGCGTTGCCGGCGGCCTTCCGGGAGGTGCGGGTGAACCGGTACCACTCGGTGGACTCGAACCACGCCGGATCGATCGTGTTGACGCCGAGCATGGCGCGGGCGCGCGGGTAGTAGGTGCCGTACATCTCGTCGGCGTCCACGGTCGGGAACTGCTCGGTGAAGTAGGACTTCAGGGGCGTGACCGCCATCCCGCCGTTGACGAGGGAGCCGCCGCCCACGCCGCGGCCGACGTAGACGGACATGTTGTCGTAGTGCACGCGGTCCAGGGCGCCGGGGTAGGGGCCGATGTCCTTGTTGACCACGTCCAGCCACAGGAAGGTGGCGAGCGGGGCCTCGGTGCGGGTGCGGAACCACATGGAGCGCTGGTCGGGGGCGGTCGTGGAGCAGAAGATCCTGCCGTCGCTGCCGGTGGTGTTCCACAGGCGGCCCATTTCGAGGACGAGGGTGCGCAGGCCTGCCTGGCCGAGGCGGAGGGCGGCCACGGCGGCGCCGTAGCCGGAGCCGACGACTATCGCCAGCGCGTTTTCGACCGTGTCGGGCTCGGTGGCCTTGGCTGACTGGAGTCCTATACGGGTGAAACCGAGGGCAGCCGCTGTCTGCAGCGCTGCCATACCGAGTATGTGACGTCGCGTCAGCTGACGTCTCATCAGGTTTGGTGTCATGCGCGCAGCATGGGCGGATTTTCCGGTTCCGCCAAGGGGACGAGCGTTTGCCCTACAGCAAGTTCTTGAGCCGCTCGGCGAGCAGGTCCCAGCGCCACTTCTCCTCGACCCACTGGCGGCCTCGCTCGCCCATGCGGCGGCGCAGGCCGGGATCGGCCAGCAGGGGCACGATGCGGTCGGCGGCCTCCTCGGGGGAGCCGCCCCTGACGACCCAGCCGGTCTCGCCGTCCAGGACCGCGTCCGGCGCCCCGCCCGAATCCCCCGCCACCACCGGCAGACCGGTCGCCGAGGCCTCCAGGTAGACGATGCCCAGGCCCTCCACGTCCAGACCGCCCCGGCGGGTACGGCAGGGCATGGCGAAGACGTCGCCGGCACCGTAGTGGGCGGGGAGTTCGGACCAGGGGACGGCGCCGGTGAAGCACACGGAGCCGCCCACACCGGTCTCGGCCGCCATCCGCCGCAGATCGCGCTCGTACGGCCCGCCGCCCACGATCAGCAGGACGGTGTCCGGCTCGGCGGCGAGGATGCGGGGCATGGCCTGGATGAGGGTGTCCTGCCCCTTGCGCGGGACCAGACGGGAGACGCAGACCACGACCGGGCGGTCGGTGAGTCCCAGGCGGGCGCGGATCTCGTCGCCGCCGGAGTCGGGGTGGAAGGTCTTCTCGTCGACGCCGGGCGGCAGCTGGACCATGCGGCTCGCGGCCTGCGGGGTGAGCGCGGTGGCGATGCGGGAGCGGGTGTACTCGCCGAGATAGGTGAGCGTGTCCGTCGAGTCGCCGATCCGGCGCAGCAGCTGCCGGGCGGCGGGCAGCTGGGCCCAGCCGGCCTCGTGGCCGTGGGTGGTGGCCACCAGCCGCCCGGCGCCGGCCTTGCGCAGGGCCGGGGCCATGAGGCCGAGCGGGGCCGCCGCGCCGAACCACACCGAGGTGCAGCCGTGCTCGCGCAGCAGCCGCACCGCCCGCCGGGTCGCCTGCGGCGTCGGCAGCAGCATGGTCGTACGGTCGCGTACGACGGTGAAGGGCTGCTCGGCGTCGAAGGCGGCGGTGGCCTCGACGCCCTCCCGGCCGCGCTTCCAGGTGGAGGCGTAGACGACCAGCCGGCCGGGGTCCAGGCGGAGGGCCATGTTGTGCAGGAAGGCCTGGATGCCGCCCGGCCGGGGCGGGAAGTCGTTGGTGACGATGAGGGTCTTGTGCATCGCCGCCGACCCTACCCAATGGTCCGGGCGCGGCCGAGTCTGTGGCAGGCGCACAGCCGGGCAGGACATCATGGTCCGCGACGCGTCCATCGAAGCGGAAGTCGAACGGCAGGGGAGCACGTGGAGACGAAGGGCACCGCGCGGTCCCTGGTATGGCTGCTCGCGACCTGGGGCGTCACCCGGGTGGTACTGCTGCTGTTCGTCTTCGGCGTGTACGCCTTCCCGGGCCCGGACGTCACCTCGGACGTGTCGGTGATCTACCGCGGCTGGTACGAGGTACTGCGTCAAGGAACGTTTCCGCTGGACGATGTGACCTGGCAGTACCCGCCGGCCGCCGCCCTGGCGGTCCTCTCCCCGGCCGTCCTGCCCTTCCTGTCCTACGCGCACGCCTTCTTCGTGCTGGCGTTCCTCGCCGACGCGGTCGTGCTCGCGCTGCTGCTGGGTCCGGGCCGGCGCCCCGGCCGGTCGCCGCGCGGCGCCTGGGTGTGGGCGGCCGGCGCGCCGCTGCTCGGCCCGACGGTGTACGCACGCTACGACGTGATGGTGACCGCGGTGGCCGTGGCGGCGCTGGCCGCCGGGGCCCGGCGGCCACGGGTGATGGGCGCGCTGGCCGCGTTCGGGGCGCTGCTGAAGGTGTGGCCCGCGCTGCTGCTGGTCGGGGCCGTGCGGCGGCGGGCGTGGGCGTCGGCGGCGGTGACGGGGACCGGCCTGACGGCGCTGTTCGCGGTGTCCGTGCCGGGCGCCTTCGCCTTCCTGACGTTCCAGCGGGAGCGGGGCACCGAGGTGGAGTCGCTGGGCGGCCTGGTCTTCCATGTGGCCCGGTACTTCGGCTGGCCGGGCGAGGTGCTGCTGAACTACGGCTCGGTCGAGTTCGTCGGCCCGTACGTGGAGCAGGTCAGCGCGGCGGCGCTGGCGTTGACCGGGGCCGCGTTCGGCTGGCTGCTGCTGTGGCGGCTGCGTGCGGACCTGACGGCGCCGCACACGCTCGCGGACGCGGCCTTCAGCGCCGTCCTGCTGTTCACGGTCACCAGCCGGGTGATCAGCCCGCAGTACCTGGTGTGGCTGATCGGCCTGGCCGCGGTCTGTGTGTCGTACCGGGCGAGCCGGATGGGGGCGCCCGCCCTGATGGTGGTGGCCGCGTCCTTCGTGACGGTTCTGGAGTTCCCGCTCGGCTTCTCGCACGTGGTGGTGAGCGACCGCTACGGCGTCCTGCTGATGGCGGTGCGCAACGGCCTGCTGGTCGTGGCCTCGCTCTCGGCGGTTCGCCGGCTGTGGCGCTCGACGGTGCCCCCGGCCCCCGCCACGCCCGTGCCGCCCCGGCCCGTCCGGCCCCGGCGGACCCCGGTCTCCTCCTGACTCGGCCGGCGCGCACCGGGGAGACCTCGGTGCCCTCCCGCTCCCCCGGCCCGCCGCAGCAGCGCCTTGCGCTCCCCCGCCGCCCTCGGTCACCGACCACGTCCGCTTCCACACCCTCCTGGCTTTCCTGCGGCGCAGGGTGGGCCTCCTTCGGACGCGGTCGGGGCGCTCAGCCGAGCTGCGCCCTGACGTAGGCGCGCCACCGCTCGGTGAACGCCCCCGGCGTGGTGCCGAGCACCTTCTTCAGGGCGTCCTCGACGGCACCGGCCCGCTTGCCGTGGGCGCCCACGGCGCGGTAGAAGGCGCCGAGCCGGGCCGCGCCCCAGTGGGCCGCGATCATCCGGCAGGCCAGCCAGCCGCTCTCGTAGGCCTGCGCCAGCTCGGCCGGTTCGCTGGTGAAGCCGAAGTCCTTGTCGGAGGGCAGTTCCATGGGCGCGTGACCGTCCTGGACGGCGCGGGTCAGTTCCGGCGCGGCCTCGGTGGGGGTGCGGCCGGTGCCGAGATAGCCGATCCAGTCCGCGTAGCCCTCGGAGAGCCACAGCGGGGTGGCGGCGGTGGTCTGCGCGCGGGTGGCCACGTGGGTGGTCTCGTGGGTGAGCACCACCTGCTTGCCGGTGTCGCCGAGGACGGCGTACGCCTCCGGGTTGACGACCACCCGGTCCGCGGGCGCCCGGCCGGACCCTCCCGCCTCACCGGTGGTGACGGCCGCGATGCCCCGGTAGTTGGCGGCGGGCGAGCCGAGCAGTCCCCCCATGTCCTTCAGGGACCGCGGGACGAGGACGACGACATGGCGGCTCCAGCCGGTGCCCCAGGCCCGGGAGACGGCCGGGACCGCACGGTCGGCGAGGGTCGCGTAACCGCTCAGCCCGGCGGCCGTCAGGCCGGTGCCCAGCACCAGGCTGTGCGCGCCCTTCACGGCGGTCACCGGACCCTGGTCCCAGAGCTGCTGCCCGGTGCCCGTCGCGGGCCTGTCGGAGGTGACGTACCACTTGCCGTCGGCGGTGCGGCCGAGGGTGAGGGTGCGGCGGACGTCGACCGGGGCCTTGTCGTACCCGGCGACGCGGTAGTCCAGGTCGGCGTCGGCGGTGGCACCGGAGGGGGTGCGGCGCACAGCAGTGACCTGGTAGCTCCAGGAGGCCAGCGGGAGGGCGCGCAGCCGGGTGTACCCGCTCCGGACGCCCGTCGCGTCGTACGCCGTCTCGTCGTGGCCGAGGAGGGCGGCCGAGCGCCGGTCGAGCAGGTGCTGCACCTCGGTACGGGCCGCGTCGGTCCCCGTGCCGCCACACCCGGTCGGGGACAGCAGCAGACCGAGGCACACGGCCCCGATGCTCCACCCCCGTCTGCGACCAGCCATTTCCCGATCGTAACGGCGAGCGGCGCGGTCAGGGCCGGGTCACCGACGAGATCGGCATCATCCCGACCGGGTCGTAGCGCACCGCCGCTCCCGGATAGGGCGCGTGGATGACCTGGCCGTTGCCGACGTACATCCCGACGTGGCTGGCGTCGGAGCGGTAGACCACCAGGTCGCCGGGGCGGGCCTCGGACAGCGGGATCTGCCGGCCGGCGAAGCGCTGCTCCTGCGAGGTGCGCGGCAGCTGGATCCCGGCGTGCGCGTACGACCACTGCATCAGGCCCGAACAGTCGAAGCCCCCCGGGCCGTTGGCGCCCCACACATACGGGCGGCCGAGAGCGGAGCGGGCGGCGGCCACCGCGGCTGCGGCTCGGGCGTCGGGGAGGACGGCACCGGTCAGGTCGGGCAGGTGCAGGTCGAGGCGGTCGGGGCCGTCGGAGCGCGACGCCCGGTCGTAGGCGGCCCGGTCGGCGGCGGGCATCGAGTTGAGCACCTGCCGGGCCTTGGCGAGCTTGGTCTCCACGGTCCGCTTGTGCGCGGCCACCGCTCTGCGGCTCTTCTCCAGCGTGCCGAGCCTGCCGGCCGCCTCGGCGCGCTCCTGGGTGAGGTCCCGCAGCGCGGTGCGCAACTCCCGCAACCTGCCGGCCTGCTGGGCGCCGATGCGGTCGAGGGTGGACGCCTTGTCGAGATAGTCGTCGGGGTCGTCGGAGAACAGCAGCGCGACGGCCGGGTCGAGGGCACCCGCGCGGTACTGGGCGCCCGCCAGCGAACCGAGCTGCTCGCGCAGGCCGTTGATGCGCTGCTGCAGCCGCGCGACGCGGTCCTGGGACTCGCGCACCTCGCGGCGCAGCGTGCCCTCCTGCTCCTGGGCCTTGTCGTAGGCCTGGGTCGCCCGCTCGGCCTCCTGGTAGAGACGGTCCACCTCGGCACGGGTGTCGCCGCGCGGCGCGGCGTGCGCCGGTACGGCGCCGAGTGCGGCGGCCGCGGCCGACAGCACGCACAGGGCGGTGGCGCCCCGGTCGAATCCGGACGAGGCAAGGCGGCGATGAGACCCCACGGCAGTCCTTCTGCTGGCGGACGGATACCGCTCCCCCGGCGCCTGGGGACGGGGAGGCCCCGGCGCCGGGGAAACGCGGCAGACAGTAGCCGCAGGGAAGGGCGCCGAGCCAAGCCGGTGGCGGCACAAAACGGCACCGCCCCGCCCCTGACGCAGGTCATGGGCGGGGCGTGGAGTCAGCCTCGGTCCGTGGGATTCGCCCGTTCGGACGTCACCGTGTGCGGGTGTCGCGGTTGTCTCAGACCCGGACGCCGAACTGGAACGGCATGTCGGCCATCGCCTCGTAGCGGACCACGGCACCGGTGTGCGGGGCGTGCAGCACCTGGCCGTTGCCGGCGTAGAGGCCGACGTGGTGCAGGTCGCCGTAGAAGAACACCAGGTCGCCGACCTGAAGCTGGCTCATGGAGAGGTGGGGGCCGATGTTCGCCTGCGCCTCGGAGGTGCGCGGGATGGAGACGCCGGCCTGGGCATAGGCCCAGGAGGTCAGGCCCGAGCAGTCGAAGGAGGACGGTCCGGTGGCGCCGTAGACGTAGGGCTTGCCGATCTGGCTCTGGGCGGCGGAGAAGGCCGCCCCGGCGCGGCCGGAGGCCGGCGGGGTGTCACCCAGGTTCGCCCGCTCGCTGGAGGAGCGGTCGGCGCGCTGCTGCTGCGCGGCCAGGTCCGCCTTCTCCTTGGCCGTCAGGGTGTTGAGGAGCTTCTGCGCGTCGGCGAGCTTGCCCTGGACTTCCTTCTTCTTGTTCTCCAGCTCGGTGCGCGTGGAGGAGAGGTCCTTGAGCTTCTCGGTGGCCTCGGCCCGCTCCTGGGCGAGTTCGCGCTGTTTGTCCTGAATCTTCTTCAGTGCGTCGACCTGCTGGGCGCTCAGCTGGTCGAGGGTGGAGGCCTTGTCGAGGAAGTCGTCCGGGTTGGACGACAGGAAGAGCTGGACCGAGGGGTCGATGCCGCCCGAGCGGTACTGCGAGGTGGCCAGCGAACCCAGGCCGTCGCGGAGCTTGTTGAGGTCCTGCTGGCCCCGGGCGACATTGTCCTGGATCGTGGATATTTCCTTCTGCAGCTTCTGCTGCTTCTCCTTCGCCCCGTTGTACTTCTCGGTGGCCTGCTCGGCCTCCTCGTACAGCTTGTCGACCTTGGCCTTCACCTGGTCCTTGCTGAGCTTCGGCGCGGCATTGGCGGCATTCGCGCTCAGGACGACGGCTGCGGCGGCTGCGGTGGTCAGCACGGTCACGCGGGCGCGACTCTGCTGCTTGGGTCGACGGTGGGACGCCACGGAGGACGAACTCCTTCTTGTGAGTGAGTGAGTGATCACCCGTTCGGAGGTTCGAGCCCAGACCCTAGTGACCCAGTTGTGATCAGTTCAAATCCTCTCACCAGAAAATCCCATCACGCAATGCATTCTTTGCACAGAACTCACATGGGGTGATGTGCGGTTGACACAACGTCGCGTGACGATACGGCCAATTCGGGCATTACGTATGCCCGTTGGACCTTCAGGACAGTCGCTTGAGAAGCACCGCGGACGCGACCGGTCGGGCACCCGCCTTGGCGACCCCGTCGGCCACCTCCCGGTCGGTGGAGGCGACGATGACCGGACGGCCCGGCGGCTCCGCGCGCACGAGCTGGCGGATCAGTTCGTCGGCCGTGACCCCCGGCTTGGAGAACAGCACCCTGACCCCGCGCGGCGGCGCGAGCAGCACCGGGGCCGCCAGCTCGGCGCCGTCGAAGACACACGTCACCTCGGCGCCGGTCTGGGCGGCGAGCGCCGACAGCTGGCCGAGCAGCCTGAGCCGCTGCTTCTCCAGCGGCATCTGCGGATAGCCGGTCTTGGTGACGTTGTAGCCGTCGACCACCAGATGCGCCTGCGGCAGTGCGAGCAACTGGTCGAGGATGGCCGGATCGTGCTCGGACAGGGCGCGCGCCGCGATGTCCTTCGGGGTCATTCGTCCCGGTTCGACCGCGTCGACCGTCTCGGCGGGCCGCACGGACACCGGAGGCAGGGCGAGTTCACGGCGCAGCCCCTGGGTGGCCTCCAGCAGGGTGTCCAGCAGCAGCCGCACCCGCATGTCCTCCACGCTGCGGCCCTCGCGGGCCGCACGGCGGGTGGCCTCCAGCGCGGCCTCCGCCTCACCCAGGCGGGCCTTGAGCCGGCGGGACTCGCTCTCGGCGGTCGACACCTGCCGGTGCGCCTCCGCGCGCACGGCGTCGATCTCGCCCTGCGCCTTGCGCAGCGCGGCCTCGCCCCGCTTCACATCGCTGAGGGCGGCACGCAGCTTACGGTGAAGTGATTCGGCTTCCTTCTTGGCCGACTCCAGCTCCGTGCGCAGCCGTTCGGTCTCGGCGCGGGTGTGGTCACGGGCCTGGGCGAGCTCGCCGCGCAGCCGCTCCAGTTCGGCCCGGCTCTCCTCGTCCGCCCGCTCGGCGTCGGCGCGCTGGGCCTCCTCGCCGGCCGCGGTGACCAGCTTCACCCAGCCGGACGGGCGCAGTACATAGGCCGCGGCCGCCACGTCGAGCGGGTCCGCGGCCGGGGGCGGGGAGCCGGAGTCGAGAGCACCGGCGAGTTCCGGCTGAGCCTCTCTGAACTTCTCCCCGATCCGCTGCCGGAAGAGCGGATCGGTCTCCAGCGCCGCCGCCATCGCGTTCCCGGCGAACTTCGCGCGGCGATTGGGGGCGAACCGGGCGTACTGTCTCAACTGGGCGGGCAGTTCCACCACGGTCAGCCCGCCGAAGCCGTCCGAGACGATCTGCACGACCCGACGGCGCACGCCGTCGGGCAGCGGACGGTCAAGCACCTCAGCGGTGCCGTCGCCCGGCCCCCCGCCTGTGGTCTCCACCATCCGTCACACCCCACTATGTCTGCTACTTCTCCGGGGCCGCTCCGCTCAGGAGCCGGCACCCGGCCTGTCCACGAGTTCCACCTGGTCCACCGCGTTGCACCAGCGGCAGCGCACCGACTCGATGGTCTCACTGACCACCTCGCGCTCCTCCACCGTCGGCTCGCCCGCCAGGTCGAGGTGGACGTACTCGACGACCTTCGAGGAACGCGTCACGTCGAACCGGGTGAGGTTGCCGCACAGGGCGCAGCGCCATCGGGTCGTCGCGGTCGGCAGGGGAACCGTCATCGTGGCTGTCCGCTTCCTTCTCGTCTCGCCGCGCCGCCGGCCGACGCGTGTGGCCGTAACCCTACGGCCTGCCGGGGACTCGCCGCCCGTCCATCCACGGCGGCGAGGCGGTCTGTCGGCTTGCGTCCCGTTACGTCATGCTCTGTGTTCATGATCAGCGAGTGGAGCACGGCGGCCGGCAGGGCCCTCAGAGCGGTCCGGAGCGCACCGGCACCCATGACATACGCCCTCATCGGCCTGTGCTGTCTGCTCTTCGTCCTGGGTCCGGCCTCGGGGCTCGCCCCGGGATACGGCTCCGGGGACGCGCTGCTCGCCGCACAGCGGGCGTACTTCCGGCGCTGGGGCGTGGTGCCGGCCGAGCTGTTCGCCAGGCCGGCACGCGCGGCCCTCACTCCTGCCACGGCCCTGTTCGTGCACGGCAGCTGGGTGCATCTGCTCGGCAACATGCTCTTCCTCTTCGTCTTCGGCGTGATGACCGAGGAACGGATGGGCCAGGTCGAGTTCACCCTCTTCTACGTCGGCTGCGGCTACCTGGCCCTGCTGGGCTACGCGGCCGCCAACGCCGCCTCCGGGCAGTCGCTGGTCGGCGCGTCCGGGGCGATCTCGGCGGTCCTCGGAGCGTTCCTCTACCTGTTCCCACGCGCCCGCGTGACCAGTCTTCTGCCCTTCCTGTTCTTCCTGCCGCTGCGGTTCCCGGCGTGGGTCGTGCTGCCCTTCTGGGCGGCGCTGCAGTGGGCGGCGGCACGGCAGGCCTCCAACGGCCCCGGGGTGGCGTATCTGGCCCACCTGGTCGGCTTCGGTCTGGGCTTCGGCTACGCATGGGTGCGCTACGGCCGTACAGCTAGAGTGAGGTCCGCCCCAGCTCCGGCACCCGAGGGAGAGAACCAGCCGTGATCACCGCGATCGTCCTCATCAAGACCAGCGTGGACCGGATCCCCGAAATCGCGGAACAGATCGCCGCGCTGGAGAGCGTCAGCGAGGTCTTCTCGGTCACCGGCACCTACGACCTGATCGCCATGGTCCGGGTCGGCCGGCACGAGGACCTGGCCGAGATCATCCCCGGCCGGATCAGCAAGATCCCCGGCGTGGAGGCCACCGACACGCACGTCGCGTTCCGCACGTACTCCCAGCACGACCTGGAGGCCGCGTTCTCGATCGGTCTGGACAACTAGGAGCGCCGCTCAGTCGGTGACCGCGACGCGCCGGTCACCCCCGGCGCCGTGGCCCAGGGCCGACGTCACAGGGCGAGCACCTGGTCCGGGACGGGCCCGAGACCCGGAAACCCCGGCGCGGCGTGGCCGAGTCGGTGAACAGGGTGGTGCCCGCCTCCCGCTACGACGGAAGTGCTGGCGGATCCGACCGGGGACGGTCGGCGCCCCAGCGGCGCGGTCCGCCCGCGTCCGCGCTGCCGAGGGAAACGAGCACCTCGCCGCCGAGCAGGACGTTCCCGCGCGGGGAGTCGCGGCAGATCGTGTGCGGGACGTCGTCGCACGTCGTCGCACGTCGTCGCAAGTGCCGACGTGGGCGACGGAACCGTCCCGGGACACCGCGCGGCAGGGGCGGCCGTCCGGAGCACCGAGGCCGCCGACGTCGTACTTGCGGCGCAGGACGGCGGACGAGCCGGCTCCGTCGACGGCGGGGAACGCGCTCCCCGTCCGCACGGCCCGCCGCACCCGTCCCACCCGGGGCGGGTGCTGTGACGCAGGCACTCCGCGGTGAAGCCGGCCTCCGCGCCCACCTCCGCCGCACCGGCGACTCAGCGGCGCCTCGCGCAGACGGGCCGACGCTGGCCGCCGTGCGCGGGCCCGCGCAGGGAGCCGCATGGCGATCCAGCAGGGGCAGGTGCCGTGACGCAAGGACTCGCATGAAGCCAGCCGCACCGGCTGCTCGGCGGCGCCTCGCGCAGGCAGGCCGACGCTGGGCGCTATGCGCGGGCCCGCGCAGGGAGCCGCATGGCGATCCAGCAGGGGCAGGTGCCGTGACGCAAGGACTCGCGTGAAGCCAGCCGCACCGGCTGCTCAGCGGCGCCTCGCGCAGACGGGCCGACACTGGCCGCCGTCGCGGGCCCGCGCGGCGGAGGCGCGTGTCGATGCGGGCGCGGCCCCCTGGGGCGCTGCCGCTCGGGCCGGCTCAGACCGCCGGGACGCAGCGGCCGTCCTCCGTCCTGTACGTCCACTTCGCGCCCTCGGCCACCAGTTCCCTGACCGCGGTGACGAAACGCTCGACGTGTTCGTCGGGGGTGCCCGCGCCGAAGCTGACGCGGATGGCGTTGAGGGACTTCTCGCCCGGGGCGGCCTCGGGGGCGCCGCATTCGCCCTGGGTCTGGGGGTCGCTGCCGAGGAGGGTGCGCACCAGCGGGTGGGCGCAGAAGAGGCCGTCGCGGACGCCGATGCCGTACTCGGCGGAGAGCGCCGCGGCGAAGTGGGAGCTGTTCCAGCCCTCGACGACGAAGGAGATGACGCCGACCCGCGGGGCGTCGTCGCCGAAGAGGGACAGCACCTTCACCTGCGGGACCTCGGCGAGGCCCGCGCGGACCTCGGCGATCAGCTGCTGTTCGCGGGCGACCAGGGTGTCCCAGCCGGCCTCGGTGAGCGCCTTGCAGGCCGATGCGATGGAGTAGGCGCCGATCACGTTGGGTGACCCCGCTTCATGCCGCGCGGCGCTCTCGTGCCACTCCACGTCCACACCGCCGTCCTGACGCCGGGTCACCTTGCGGCTGGCGCCGCCGCCCGCGAGGTACGGCTCGGCCGCGCGCAGCCAGTCGGCGCGGCCGGCCAGGACACCGGAGCCGAAGGGGGCGTACAGCTTGTGACCCGAGAAGGCGACCCAGTCGACGTCCAGGTCGCACACGGACACGGGGTGGTGGGGGGCCAGTTGGGCGGCGTCCAGGACGATGCGGGCGCCGTGCGCGTGCGCCGCCGCCGCCAGTTCGCGTACCGGCCACAGTTCGCCGGTGACGTTGGAGGCGCCGGTGACGCAGACCAGGGCCGGGCCGTGGGGGTCGCGGTCGGCGAGGGCGCGCTCCAGGGTCTCGACGGCCTGCTGCGGGGTGCGCGGGGCGTCGAGGCAGGTGACCTTCGCGTCCTGCCAGGGCAGCAGGGAGGCGTGGTGCTCGGTCTCGAAGACGAAGACCTGGCAGCCGGCGGGGAGGGCGCGGGCCAGCAGGTTCAGGGAGTCGGTGGTGGACCGGGTGAAGATCAGCTGGTCGTCGGTCCGGCAGTCCAGGAACTCCGCGACCGTCCTGCGGGCGGCCTCGAACAGGTCGGTGGAGAGCTGGGAGAGGTAACCGGCGCCACGGTGGACGCTGCCGTAGTAGGGGGCGTAGGCCGCGACGTCGTCCCAGACACGCTGGAGGGCGGGGGCGCTGGCCGCGTAGTCGAGGGCCGCGTAGGTGACCTCGCCGCCGGTGACGAGCGGGACGGTGACATCCCTGCCCAGGACGGACAAAGGCGCACAAACGGACTGGTCGGCGGCAGCGGTGAAGACGGACATGGGGAACTCCCGTGAGGAACATACGCCCGAAGGCGCAGGAAGAAGAGAAAAGGGTGTGCGGAGGCGGGGCTCAGCGGCCCTATCGCATTCGCTTGCTCACGGAAGACTCCCTCGAACGACCAGGACCCCTGGCCCCACACTTCTCAAAAGCGTGCGAGGGGTCCGCGCTTGCCGTAGACCTCGCTGCCTACGGCCTGGTCTTCACCCGGGGCACCCCGCCACGGACGGAGGGTTGCCGGACAGTCGGCCGGGGCCTCATGACTGTCACTCATGACCTGGTCTGGAACGTACGTGAAGTGATCGCGGTCCCGCAACCCGTGTCCGCATCGCGGGACCGCCCCCCGCGCGTCTCAGGCGTTGCTGGCCGCCACCCAGCGGTCCAGTGTCCGCTTCGCCGCCCCGGAGTCGATGGACTGCGCCGCCCGGTCCATCCCGGCCCGCAGCTGCTCGGCCAGCGGCGCGTCCGTCGGACGCAGCGCGACGAGCGCCGCCGCCGAGTTCAGCAGCACCGCGTCCCGTACGGCCCCCGTCTCACCGTCGAGCAGGCGGCGGGCGACCTCCGCGTTGTACGACGCGTCCGCGCCGCGCAGGGCCTCCACGGGGACGAGGTCGAGGCCGACGTCCCTCGGGTCGAAGGACTCCTCGGCGACCTTGCCGTCCCGGACCACCCACACCCGTGAGGTGGCGGTCGTGGTCAGCTCGTCCAGGCCGTCGTCACCGCGGAAGACCAGGGAGGAGTTGCCGCGCTCGGCGAGGACACCGGCCACGATGGGCGCCATCCGCGGATCCGCCACGCCGACGGCCTGGGACCGCACCTTCGCGGGGTTGGTCAGCGGGCCGAGCACGTTGAAGGTCGTGCGGATGCCCAACTGGCCGCGTGCCGCGGCCACGTGGCGCAGCGCCGGGTGGAACTTCACCGCGAAGCAGAAGGTGATCCCGGCCTCTTCGGCGACCTGCGGGACCCGCTCCAGCGGGAGGTTCAGATTGACGCCCAGCTTCTCCAGCACGTCCGACGCACCCGACGCCGAGGACGCGGCCCGGTTGCCGTGCTTGACGACCTTCGCCCCGGTGCCGGCGACGACGATCGACGACATCGTGGAGATGTTCACCGTCTTGGCACCGTCACCGCCCGTACCGACGATGTCGACGGCCGGCCCCGGCACCTCGATCACGTTCGCGTGCTCGTACATCGCGCGCACGAGCCCGCTGATCTCCTCCACCGTCTCGCCCTTGGCGCGCAGCGCCACGGCGAATCCCGCGATCTGCGCGTCCGTCGCCTCTCCGCGCATGATCCGGTCCATGGCCCATGCCGTGGCGTCCGCGCTCTGGTCGCGGCCCTCCAGCAGGGCGTTCAGCACCTCGGGCCAGGAACGGCCCGCCGCGGTGTCGCCTCCAGCGGGGGTCACAGCGCTCATCAGCCGCTCCTGGTGTCGTGAGAACAGTGTGATCCCACCCTATCCAGCCGCGGGCACGGCGAAGGGCCCCGTCCGAAACCCGGACGGGGCCCTTCAGTGTGGCGTGGCGACGCGGGGATCAGTGGTGGCCGTGGCCGCTCGTGATCTCCTTGTACTCCTCGACGGTCGGCTTCGGGATCTGGTTGTCCTCGCCGTAGTAGGCGTTGGACAGCTTCGCCCGGAGCTTCTCCGAGACCGGGACCTTGCGCTCGACACCGTTCTCGTCGACCGTCGGGCCGATCTCGGCCGGCGCGTACTGGTGGTGAGCCGTGAGGGTGTGCAGCTGCTCCTGGCTGAGCGACTCGTGCACCTCGATGAACTCACCGTGCGGCAGGCGCTTGATGATGCCGGTCTCGCGGCCGTGCAGCACCTTGTCGCGGTCGCGGCGCTGCAGGCCGAGGCAGATCCGCTTGGTGACGATGAACGCGACGACCGGTCCGACGAAGAAGCCGATCCGGACGAACCAGGTGACGGCGTTGATCGACAGGTGGAAGTGGGTGGCCCACAGGTCGTTGCCACCGCCGACCAGGCCGATCATGTAGACCGTCACCCAGGCGACACCGAACGCGGTGCGGGTCGGGGCGTTGCGCGGGCGGTCCAGGATGTGGTGCTCGCTCTTGTCGCCGGTGACCCAGGACTCGATGAACGGGTAGACCGCGATCGCCGCCAGGACGAGACCGAAGAGCACCAGCGGGATGAACACGCCCAGGACGAGCGTGTGACCCCAGAAGTTGATCTCCCAGCCCGGCATGTAGCGGACCAGACCCTCGGCGAAGCCCATGTACCAGTCGGGCTGGGCGCCGGTGGACACCTGGTCCGGACGGTAGGGGCCCATGGCCCAGATCGGGTTGATCTGGGCGACCGCCGCGATGGCCGCGATGGCACCGAACACCAGGAAGAAGAAGCCTCCGGCCTTGGCCATGTAGACCGGCAGCAGCGGCATGCCGACGACGTTCTTCTCGGTCTTCCCGGGACCCGCGAACTGCGTGTGCTTGTGGTAGAAGACCAGGATCAGGTGCGCCACCACCAGGCCGAGCATGATGCCCGGCAGCAGCAGGATGTGGATCGAGTAGAACCGGGCGACGAAGTCGTGGCCGGGGAACTCTCCGCCGAAGAGGAACATCGAGATGTACGTGCCGACGATCGGCATCGACAGGATCGCGCCCTCGGTGAAGCGCACACCGGTGCCGGAGAGCAGGTCGTCCGGGAGCGAGTAACCGGTGAAGCCGGTGAACATGCCGAGGACGAACAGCAGGAAGCCGAACAGCCAGTTGATCTCACGCGGCTTGCGGAACGCGCCGGTGAAGAACACGCGCATCATGTGCACGAACATGCCGGCGAGGAAGATCAGCGCGGCCCAGTGGTGGATCTGCCGGACGAGCAGACCACCGCGCACGTCGAAGGAGATGTGCAGGGTCGAGTTGAACGCCTCGGACATCAGCTGCCCCTGGAGCGGGACATAGCTGCCGTGGTACTCCACCTCGTTCATCGACGGGTGGAAGAACAGCGTCAGATAGACACCCGTCAGGATGATGATGATGAAGCTGTAGAGGCAGACCTCGCCCAACATGAACGACCAGTGGTCGGGGAAGATCTTGCGCATGTTGGACTTGGCCAGGGAGTAGATCCCGAGCCGGCCGTCGGCCCAGTCGGCGACCCGCTCGCCGGCCGGTGCCTTCCCGCGAGAGCGGGGCGTCTTGTTCGCTGCAGTACTCATCCGCGCTCCCAGAATGCAGGACCGACGGGCTCCTCGAAGTCGCCGAGCGCCTGGAGGTAACCCTCGCTGTCCACACCGATGCGCAGCTGCGGCAGGGCGTGGCCGGCGGGGCCGAAGATCACTCGGGCGCCGTCGGAGAGGTCGAAGGTGGACTGGTGGCACGGGCACAGCACGTGGTGCGTCTGCTGCTCGTACAGCGAGATCGGGCAGCCGACGTGGGTGCAGATCTTGGAGAAGGCGACGATGCCCTCGTGCGACCAGTCGAGCTCTTGCTTGTCCTTGATGTTGCCCGGCTGCAGCCGGACGATCATCAGGGCCGACTTGGCGATCTCGTTCTGGAAGTCCTCATCGGTCTCCACCAGGCCGTCGGGCATGGCGAAGGTGAGGGAGCCGACGGCGACGTCCTCGGGACGCAGCGGCTGGGCGGTGTTCATGTTGATCAGGCGCTTGCCCTTGGCCCACAGCGTGTGCCGGAGCATGGTCCCGGGCTTCGGGCCCAGGCCGCCGAGCAGCATGACGCCGGAGAGCGGCACCAGGGCCATCGCGCCGAACATGGTGTTGCGGATCAGCTTGCGGCGGCCGAGCGCCGACTCCTTGGCACCCTGGCGGAAGTCCGCGTGGACCTTCGCGCGGACCTCGGGCGAAGCCTCGATCGGGTGACGGTCGTCCGCGACCTCCACGTCGGACATCAGGGTGCGGGCCCAGTGGACCGCGCCCGCACCGATGCAGAACAGCGCCGCGCCGAGGGTCAGCCCCAGCGCGAAGTTCAGCGCGTTGATGTGCCCGATCGGGAAGACGAAGATCGCCTTGTCGTGCGGGATCGCGAAGTACGCGGCGATGAAGCCGACGGTGGCCAGCATCGACACCGTGAACAGCAGGGCGACCATGCGCTCGGACCGCCTGGCGGCCCGCTCGTCGATGTCCTGGATCCGGTGCTCGTGAGGCGGCAGCCCCGGGTCCGCGAACGGGTTCTCCTCGTCCGCGATCCCTACCGCGCCGTGCGCGTGGTCCTGCTCAGCGGGCAGGTTCTCTTCTGGAATGTCTTGGCTACTCATGACTTCTTGGCCTTTGCGGTCCGAGCGGCGACCCAGACGGCGACCGCGATCAGCGCGCCCAGGCCGAAGATCCAGGCGAACAGACCCTCACTGACCGGCCCGAGGCCGCCCAGCTCCAGACCGCCCGGGTTCTCCGTCTCGCTGCTGTTGACCGCGTTCAGGTACGCGATGATGTCCTTCTTGTTCTTCTCCGACATCGTGGTGTCGGGGAAGGACGGCATGTTCTGCGGGCCCGTCTGCATGGCCTCGTAGATGTGCTTGGGAGCGACACCTTCCAGGCTCGGCGCGTACTTGCCCTTGGTCAGGGCGCCGCCCTTGCCGGTGAAGTTGTGGCACTGCGCGCAGTTGGTGCGGAACAGCTCGCCGCCCCTGGCGATGTCCGCGCCGTCCGGGCCGTACTGCTCCTTGGTCGGCACGTTCGGGCCGGCGCCCAGCGAGGCGATGTACGCGGCGAGCTGGTCGATCTGCGTCTGGTTGTAGACGACCTTCTTGCGCGGGACCTGGGCGCCCTGCGAGGTGGCCGCGGGCATACGGCCGGTGCCGACCTGGAAGTCCACGGCCGCGGCGCCCACGCCGACCAGGCTGGGCCCGTCGGAGGAGCCCTGGCCACCGGTGCCGTGGCAGCTGGCGCAGCCGACCTCGTAGAGCTTCTTGCCCTCCTTGATGGTCAGGGACTGGGCGGAATCATCGGCCTGCGCCGTGCCCGCGGGCGCGAACGCGGCGTACAGCCCCCCAGTGGCCGCCAGCGCGAGGAGTAGGACGACGACCGCCGCCAGCGGATGGCGTCGTCGTACGGAGAGCTTTTTCACGGATTACCCCGGTGTCAGGATCTTCTGCGTCGGTGCTTCTGGATGTGCGGGAGCCGGTCCCGCTACTTGATCAGGTAGATCGTGGCGAAGAGGCCGATCCAGACCACATCGACGAAGTGCCAGTAGTAGGACACGACAATGGCGGCGGTCGCCTGCTCGTGGGTGAACCTCTTGGCCATGTACGTGCGGCCGAGGACCAGCAGGAAGGCGATGAGGCCGCCCGTCACGTGCAGGCCGTGGAAGCCGGTGGTCAGGTAGAACACCGAGCCGTACGGGTCGGAGGACAGCGAGATGCCGTCCTTCCTCACCAGCTCCGTGTACTCGTAGATCTGACCGCCGATGAAGATCGCACCCATGATGAAGGTGAGGATGAACCAGCCACGGAGCTTCTTCACATCGCCGCGCTCGGCCGCGAACACGCCGAGCTGGCAGGTGAGGGAGGAGAGCACCAGGATCGTGGTGTTCGTCGCGGAGAAGGGCACGTTCAGCGCGTGCGCCATCTCCTTCCAGTGGTCCGGTCCGGTCACCGACCGGAGGGTGAAGTACATCGCGAAGAGGGCCGCGAAGAACATCAGCTCGGAACTCAGCCAGATGATGGTTCCGACGCTGGTGAGGTTCGGCCGGTTGACCGACGGGTGCGCGTGCCCGGTTTCTACTGTCGTTGCTGTCGCCACGACCGACATTATGTCGGTCGCTTATCCCGCCCTCACTCCGGGGGGTGCCGTTCGGAGTGTTGCTGCCCGCCGAACCGGTGTTGACGTGGTGTTCATGGGGACTTCGACGGGAGTAAGCTCCGCCCGAACGGCCCTGACCGTCCCGTCCGTACGACGCTGACGTCCCGGAGGAACAATGCAGCCGACCGCCACGGTGCTGGTCTACAGCGACGACTCCAACACCCGCGAACACGTGCGGCTGGCCTCCGGCCGCAGGCCGGCTCCCGACGTCCCCCTGGTCGAGTTCGTGGAGTGCGCGACGCCCGAGGCGGTGCTGCGCGAGCTGGGGCACGGGGGCATCGATGTGTGCGTGCTGGACGGTGAGGCCGTGCCGATGGGGGGCATGGGGGTGTGCCGGCAGATCAAGGACGAGGTCTTCAACTGCCCGCCGGTGCTGTTGCTGATGGGGCGGCCGCAGGATGCGTGGCTGGCCACGTGGAGCCGTGCTGATGCCGCGGTCACCCTGCCGGTGGACCCGGTGGAGTTCGCCGCGGCGCTGGCTGCGCTGTTGCGGCAGAAGCGGTTGGTGGGCGCCTAGGAGCTCGGGGCGCGGGGTTCGTGCCCGAGTGCCGGTCCGTCGTGGCCTGTCGCGTCCACGCGGCGGCAGCCGCACATCAGACACAGCCCCGCGCCCCTTCGTGGCGCTCACACCGCCGTCGGCCGGAGGCGTACCGCGTCCTGCGGGGTCGGGCCGTCGGGGGTGCCGTTGGTCAGGGCGCTGCCCGTGAGCCACTTCTTCCAGTCGACGTTCCAGTCGCCGAAGCCGTTGCCGAAGGGTTCCATCGGGTCGCCGTTGGAGTTGATGACCCTGATGACGTCGCCCTCGTGGATGTGGTCGAAGAACCACTCGGCGTTGCCGGTGCTCATCCCCGTGCAGCCATGGCTGACGTTCGCGTAGCCCTGTGAGCCCACGGACCAGGGTGCGGCGTGGACGTACTCGCCCGACCAGGTGACCCGGGTGGCGTAGTAGACCGGCAGGTCGTACGAGTCGGAACTGCCCTCGGCGATGCCGACGGTGACCCCGCGCATCCGTACGAAGTACTGCTTCTCCAGGACGACCTTGACTCCGTTGCGGGTCTCGTAGCCGGGCTTGCCGGTGGTGACGGGCACCTGGTTGATCACCTTGCCGTTCTCGAAGAACGTCAGCTGGTGCGCCGAGGCGTCCGTGACGGCCTCGATCCTCTCCCCCGTGGTGATCCTCAGCGGCTTGGACCTGCCGCCCCACAGCCGGTCGCTGATCCGGACGCCGTCCAGGTTGCTGTGCACCTGGATGAGGGCGTGAGTGGGCCAGTACTCCTTGGGGCGGTAGTGGAGTTCCTTGTTGCTCACCCAGTACCAGGAGCCCGGCACGGCCGGCGTGGAGTCCACCCTGAGGGCCCGTTCCACGACGGCCCGCTGCGCCCTGTCCCTGACCTCCTGGTCGAGTTGGGCGGTGATGGGCTGTCCCACGCCGTACTGGCCCGCGTCCGGCCCGAAGGTGACGTTCAGACGCTTCTTGCCGCTGGGCTTGGTGGTGTCGAACGAGTAGACCTTGCGGCCCGGCGCGCCGTCGTCGTCCTCGGTGCTCACCGTGACCGTGTAGTGGGCGTTGGCGGCCAGCGGGGAGGTGCTGTGCCAGCGGCTGCCGTCGGCGGTGAGTTCGCCCGTCACATAGCGTCCTGTGGAGTCCTGGGCGGTCACGTCGGTGATGCGCCCCTCATCGTCCACGGTGACTTCGAGGGGCTTGTCGGGGTCGGCCCGCTTGCCCGCGTCGGCGGGGCCGTTGAAGGAGATCAGGTCCGCCGCGTCGTACGGCTTGGCCGACAGGGGGTTGCCGTCCGAACCGCAGGCGGCGAAGCCCGCGCCGAGGACGGTCACCAGCAGGGCGCAGCTGACGACGGTGCGGGTCCGCGGAGTGTGGTTCATATGATCACGCTATGAGACGCCGACTCCGCTGGCGCGGCAGGTAATCCGTACGAGTCATCGACACTACGGCAGACGCCGGAAGCCCGGACCCTCCTGATGGAGTGTCCGGGCTTCCGGCGTGCGCTCTCGTGTGCTACTGGGTGCGGTTCTCACCGTGGTAGTACTCGAACACCCAGCCGAACAGACCGATCACGATGAACGGGGCGGAGAAGTAGATCAGCCACCAGCCGACCGCGATGCTGAGGAAGGCGATCGCACCGCCGAAGCCCAGCATGAGCGGCTGCCAGCTGTGCGGGCTGAAGAAGCCCAGCTCGCCCGCGTCGTCCGCGACATCGGCCTCCTTGTCGTCCTGGGCGCCCGCGTCGACCCGCCGGGCGGTGAAGCCCAGGTAGAAGCCGATCATGACGCTCAGGCCGAAGGCCAGGAAGAGTGCGGTGGTACCGGCCGGCTCCTTCGACCACACGCCATACACGATGGCCATGATCAGGATGAAGACGCTCAGCCAGATGAACATCCGACCCTGGATCTTCACTTGCCGGCCTCCTTGCTGCCCGCGATGGCGGTGCCGTGACCGGCGTACTCGAGCTGCTCGAGCGCGGCGATCTCAGGGTGGTGCAGGTCGAACGCCGGGGATTCGCTGCGGATCCGCGGCAGGGTGACGAAGTTGTGCCGCGGCGGCGGGCAGGACGTCGCCCACTCCAGCGAACGGCCGTAGCCCCACGGGTCGTCGACGTTCACCGGCTTGCCGTACTTGGCCGTCTTCCAGACGTTGTAGAGGAACGGCAGGATCGACAGGCCGAGCAGGAACGAGCTGATCGTCGAGATCGTGTTCAGGGCGGTGAAGCCGTCGGCCGCCAGGTAGTCGGCGTACCGGCGCGGCATGCCCTCGGCACCCAGCCAGTGCTGGACCAGGAAGGTGCCGTGGAAGCCGATGAACAGCGTCCAGAAGGTGATCTTGCCGAGGCGCTCGTCCAGCATCTTGCCGGTCATCTTCGGCCACCAGAAGTGGAAGCCGGAGAACATCGCGAAGACGACCGTGCCGAAGACGACGTAGTGGAAGTGGGCCACCACGAAGTAGGAGTCGGAGACGTGGAAGTCCATCGGCGGCGAGGCCAGGATGACGCCGGTCAGACCACCGAACGTGAAGGTGATCAGGAAGCCGACCGCCCACAGCATCGGTGTCTCGAAGGACAGCGAGCCCTTCCACATGGTGCCGATCCAGTTGAAGAACTTCACACCGGTCGGTACGGCGATCAGGAAG
>NZ_JBVJVY010000006.1:288313-311261 GCF_055603265.1 Streptomyces sp. NPDC037288 | reverse complement strand
CCTCAGAACTCGCAATGATTCGGAGACCTGGAGTGCTCACCTGCTGGCGGCTACGGACCGTAGTCTTCCCCACGGCCCGACAAGGCCCATTAGAGGCTATCCGGCTCCGCAAGCGCCGTCGCTTCCCAAGCTGAGAGCGCGAGTTCGATTCTCGTCACCCGCTCCATGAGAAACCCCCAGGTCGGAGACCCGGGGGTTCTTTGTTGTCTAGACCGGTGAGCGGGCTGCGCGTCACCGGGTCTTCGGCCGTCCGGGTCTTCGGCCGTCCGGGGCTTTGTGCTCATCGGTTCGGGTGACTATCTGTGACGCCTTCGCCTGGCGTGCATATGCCGCGCCTGAAATGAGCCCTCTGACACGTTGAGGCGGGCCGCCGGTCATCGCACCGGCTGCCCGCCGTGGCACGGCGCCCGACGGGCGCCGGAAGAGAAGGGACACCGGATGCGCGTATTGCGCGCTCTCGTAGGCGGCGCCCTCGCACCACTCCTCCTGCTGATCGGCATCGCACCCGGCACGGCCCAGCAAGCCCGAGGCCCGATGAACCGCCGACGTCGACACGTCCGACCGCACGCAGGAGTGTCGGTCACCCTTGCGGCCTGCCTCCTCGTCCTGGCGGGGGCGCCCAGCGCGTTCGCGGACGTCCGCAGTCGCGCGGCGATCCCCTCGAACGGCTGTATCGCCACGCCTGCCGAGTACAAGGCCGCGTGGGACGCGCGGCAGGTCCGGTGCGTGTCACCAGCCCTGTTCGGCACCACGCACGCCCGTGGCGGCACGTCTCTCTACCCTGGCGGCTTCTGGTACGCCTGGGCCGGCTCGAATACCAACCTGGAGCGGTACCTGGAGTTGCGCAGGCGATACGGCGACCACCCGCCGAAGGTCGGCATCGGGATCCTGTCGTACGTCGGGTACCCCGGGCTGGACACCTGGTCCACTCCGACGGACCTCGCCGTCTACACCCTCCGGCCGGGCGTCCGAGCGCTGGTGCCGAGCTTCGAGACGTGGTTCCGCCTGCTCGACGAGCAGTTCGGCGAGACGGGGGCATACCCTCTCGCGGCTCAGCGGGACCTCGTCGTCGCCTACTCCCGGCTCCGCAGGGACGAGGACGTCGTAGGCGCGTTCCAGGAGGTGACCGGATGCCGGCGTGACAAGTTGCTTCAGGGAGCTGCTCCTTCAGCGGCCATCGGCTGCAGCCGCTCGTTCCTCGGCGCACTGGACGCCGCCGGCCCGTCCCCGTACGACGGCGGCGACTCCAAGACGTGCTTCGCGAACTTCCAGTCGCGCTACCGCGGCCCCAGGGATGCCGCCGCTCTGCGTGGCGTGCTGTACCAGTGCCAGGACGCGGGCTTCCTCAACACGGGCGTCGGGCTCGGCTACAACACGTACGCCAACCCCTTCGTGTGCAAGCCCGCCCACCGGCAGTCCGTACGCGAGAGGTACACGGGCAGGGAGTTCATCGTCCCGAACGCGCCCTTCGCCGCCCTCCCGAGCCACGTCGACATCCCACTGGACCTCGGTGCACCTTCCCAGCGCGGCTTCCTGTACACGGGTTACTGCGAGTCATGCCCGGCGCCACCGGCGTCGGCCGGAGTGCCCGCCGGACTCACCTTGGCGCACGGGCAGTGAGGTCCGGTTGTCGGACTGTGGCGCTGCCCAGTGAAGGGGCGCCGTTCTTCGGCGCCGTGCCCAATCCGTGCCCGTAGGAGCGGACAGCCGCGGTCAACAGCGGTGCGACCGGGCCCGCGCAACAACGGCGACACAACGCATCCATGCTGGCCGGCAGCCAGGCAACCGGTGGGCGGGTGCGTGCCCCTGGCTCACCATTGGCTATGTGATCGCCGTGCGGGCGTGAGCTGTCGAGGGCGACGTTCGGGTTACTGCACGTCCACGAAGTCGCCGGTCGCCTTGACTGCCGGCGTGGTGGAAGTGCCTGCAAAGTTCCAGCGCCAGTAGCCGTCTTCCGAGGCGGGGGCCGTGGTCGTCAGGTTGCCGGTGCTGGAGGTGTACACGGTCTTGATGGTGGTGTAGGTCGTAGTACCGGCCTTGCGGAACTGGAGCTTGACCGGCTGGTCGGCGTAGCCCCGGTAATCGAGCGTGTCCCAGTTGGCCCGGGTGAGCTTGCCGGTGACGGTGAGCGTCTTGCCCTTGGCGATCGGCTCAGGACCCGCGTCGGCGGTCAGCTTGGAGGACCGCTGGAGGCGGGTGGTGGTGTAGGCCCACCGGTCGGTGTAGCTGCCGTCGTTGGCCGACACCTGGACTTCGACCTTCCAGGTGCCGGCGTCGGCGTTCGTGAGCGACCAGTCCGGTTCGAAGGTGAAGGTCTTCGAGCAGGTCGACGTCGTACTGCTGGAGGCGACGCAGTCCGCCGGGGTGGTGTTCTCGTTGGGCTCGATGAAGCTGTCGGCGCTGAAGTAGGGATCGGTGCCGTCCGGGCCCCGCCACAGGTAGAAGTCCGCGTCCCAGATGCCCGACGGGTCGGTGGCGGTCACCGAGACCGTGATCGTCTTGTCGGTCGTGTCGACCACGATGTTCTTACCGCCGTTGACGACGACGCTGTCGACCTGGATGTCGCCCACGTTGTCGTCCGCGTAGGCACCGGGGACGGCGAAGCATGCCACTCCGGCGACGGCGGTGAGCACGGCAAAGGCAGCGCGCTTGCGCATGTATCTCCTTCACAGAGGGAAAAGTGGGAACCCGCAGAGCAGGAGCAGCGGGGCAGTTGGAGCCGGTCAGGGACCGGTGACCGACTTGATCGTGTACGGGAAGCTCTCCTGCTGCCAGATCACTGTGAACCGGGAGGCCGGGCGGGTGGCGACCTGGGGTACCCGGCCGTCCGACGTGAGTGTCTTCGTGGTGCCGAAGGTGCCGGAACGGCTGATCAGGCGGGCGCTGGTCTTGGTATAGCTGTACGGAGGCGTCGACTTGGGGACGACCGTGTGGAAGACCAGCATGCCGTCGCCGTCGTCGTCGAGGGCCAGGTCGGGGCGGTCGCCGGGACCCAGGCTGGTGGCGGCGCCCCGGGCACCGGCAGCGGACAGGCGGCGGCCGAGCAGCTCGAGTCTGCCGCTGCTGTCGTAGCGGGTCCACACGATCATCGAGTCGCCGTCGAGGTCGGTCGCAAGGGCGTGGTGGAAGCCCACGTTGTCCGTGGCGGCCGAGATGCGCAGGGGGGCCGCCAGGGTGCCGGAGCGGCTCCAGCGGGAGGCCCAGACCTGCGAGCGGGCACCGCCGCCGGAGTGGTAGGTGATGACCGCGTCGCCGTCCCGGTCCATGCCGACCCGCACCGTGCCGAAACCGCCGTACGAAGCGATCGGCGAGGTGAGCACCTTCGTCGAGGAGACGGACGTCGACGTGATCCGCCTGGCCACGACGTCCGAGGCGCGCGCCCAGGCGACGACGAACTGGCCACTGCGGTCCACTCCGATGGCCGGCTTCTCCGTCGAGCCCGAGCCGAGGGTGATGGGCGCGCCGAGCGTGCCGTCGAGCTTGAGGCGGCGGGCGACCGCGTACCAGCTTCCGTCGCGGATCTCCGTCCAGGCCGCCATCGCGGTGCCGCCCGGGGTCACGGCGACCACCGGGGTCGTCGCGGGCGCCGACGTGGACAGCTTCTGCAGCGGTCCGACGAGGCTGCCGGAGGCCGAGAGCCGGCGGCCCACGACCTGGCTGTCCTGCTGCCAGACCACCGCCGAGTCGCCGGTGTCGTCGGAGGCGGCCTCCGGCCAGGACGGCGCGGCACCGTCGGGCGACAGGGTGCGGATCGCTGTCACCGTGCCGCTCGCGGTCTTCACTCTGGCCTGGATCCGGTAGTAGCAGCCCGGCGTCGACAGGTCGCAGGCATTCCAGGCAAGCAGGGCGTCGCCCTGCCGGTCGACGGACACCGTGGGGGAATCGTCAGGGGTCCAGCCGGAGGCCGACACGTTCCACGTCGATGTCCACGCCGCCTCGGCGTTCATGGCCATCGTCGCGGTGCCCGCGATCCCGGCCGCCGTGGCGATGGAAACGCCGGCAAGAACACGACGCTTCACCGAACGCCGATGACGTGCTGCACGCGGAGCCACCCTCATCCCCCAGTCCATTCCCGTGACTTGGGCACAGCCGTCACACAGCCCGCCCGCAATACCCAGCGCATCTGCACGCTCAAACGTCACATGCGGTACGACTTCCCGCCCTGGCCGCGGCATGATCGTCGTGGCATCCGGTTCTCGTCAGGGGCCGTATGACGCCACGGCCGCCATCAGGTACTCGGCGTCCGCCGCGGCCAGCTCCGGCGGCACGACCAGCAGGTCCCGTCGGCCGTGGTCCGGGGCGAGCAGGCACACGGTGTACCGGCGCCGCCAGACGGAATCCCTGCGCAGTCTTACGACGTGGTGGCCGACGAGTATCCGTCCCGGCGAATCCGCCCACCTCTGCGCGTTCACGGTGACGCCGACGATCTTCCCCCACTCTCGGGGCAAGGCACCGATCAGCGGGGGGAGTTCGGCCAACAGGTCGCGGGAGCGGGGCCACCATGCCCCGTCGACGCGCAGCGACACCGCACCGCGCGGCGCGAGCCGCAGACGGGCCTTGGGCAGGGAGGGCGGGGGCTGAAGGACGGCGGCCATCAAGGCACTCCTGACTGGGGGCACGGCCCTGTGGACGTACCCAGGGTGTCCGCGGCGGACCGCGGGACGAGAGGGCGGCCCGGCGTACGACGTGCCCTCGGTTCCCCACCGTAACTCCGCCCGGCGGGAAAGGACCCGTCGCCGACGGGCACCCGCGCACATCCCCGAAGCGGCGTCGCGGTCCCCCTCGACACCAGTACGCTGGCCGTACGGCAGCCCGTGACCCCGGCCCTCTCCGCGCAGTACCGCTCCGCGCAACAGAGGCTCTGCGCAAGGCGAAAGCCAACCTCAGAGGAGATGGGGCTATGGGCCCGCATCCCGACCTGTTCGACGAGTGCCGAGTGGTCCGCGTCGGCGGCGAACTGGACCTGATCACCGCGCCGGGCTTCGCCCGGGCTCTGGAGGAGGGCCGTTCCGGCACCGGCCGGCTGTTCCTCATCGTCGACATGAGCGCCGTGACCTTCGTGGACGGCAGCGTCCTGGACCCGCTGTGCGCAGCATGGGAGGACTGCCGGAAGCGGCACGGGTGGATGCGCCTCGTGCACACCCTGCCGGGCGCGGTACTCCTGTTGCGGGCCGGCGGTCTCCTGGACCGGTTCCCGCGGTACGCCAGCGCGCAGGACGCCTGGCAGGGCATCCCGGCCGACCGCGCGGAGACGGCCCGCCCCGCATGATGTTCGCCCGGAGTCAGGAGGCACCGTGCTGTTCACCGTGCTGTGCGGAGCCCCGGCCGGCGGCAGACCGGGAAACGGTGATCAGCGACGGCACGGCCGAGGTCCCGCGGTCGCTGCGCGCGGGCTCGGACGCGGGCAGCGGCCCGGTCCCGGCGAGCGCGCGGGCCTTGGGCGCCGAGGGTGCGGCGCTGTCGCTGCTCGTGGAGGGCGGCCGGACGGCCGAGCCGGTCCGGCGCCACCCGGAGGTGAGTCCCCGGTTCGAGGAACTCCAGTTCACGGCGGGCGAGGGGCCGGGAGCCGGACGCGATCCGTACCGGGGTGCCGGCCCTGGAGCCCGACCTCGACCGCGTACGCCCCGACCGGTGGGCCGCCCTGCTGGAGGCCGCGCGGGAGATGCGCATCCACGGGGTGCGCTGCTTCCCGCTCGGTGTCGGAGCCATCCGGATGGGCGTACTGACCATGCTGTGCGGCGCGGACCGGACGATGAGCGGGCAGCAGCCGGCGGATGCCACGGCGCCGGCCGCCGCGCTGACCGGCATGTATCTGAACGGAGCCCGGCACGGCGGCCGCGGCAAGGACGGCCATGGGTTCGGTTCCCTGCCGGCTCAGCAGGCCGGGCCGAACCGCCCGGCCCGTGCACCAGGCCACGGGAATGATCAGCGTCCAGCTCGGCGTGCCGCTGGAGGAGGCCCTCCGGTGTCTGCGGGCCTACGCGCACAGCAGTGAGCGTCCCCTCGGGGAAGTGGCGACCGACCTGGTCGCCCGCATGCTCCGTTTCGACGACCATACGAACGGGCCGTATGCGCCCGACGGTGGAAGGGATGATCGCCATGGCCCGCGAACGACGTCTGGCCGAGATCTTCGTGGAGGTCGCGGACTCCCTCGTCGAGGACTTCGACGTCATCGATCTGCTGCAGCGGCTGTCGACGCGCTGCGTGGAGCTCCTGGACGTCTCGGCGGCCGGGATCCTGCTCGTGGACGCGCAGGGCGAACTGCAGATCATCGCCGCCTCCGACGAGCGCACACGCGTCCTCGAACTGTTCGCGCTCCAGCACGACCAGGGACCCTGCGTGGAGTCCTACCGCACCGGAAAGGCCCGGGCGAACATCGACCTGAGCCGCCCGGAGACGACGCGGGACTGGCCCCGCTTCGCCGCACGGGCCCGGGATGCCGGGTACGCAGTCACGCACGCGCTGCCGCTGCGCCTGCGCAACCGGGTCGTCGGCGCGCTCAACCTCTCCCAGGAGACGCCTCGCCGCCTCGGCGACGACGACATCGCACTCGCCCAGGCGCTGGCCGACGTGGCCACCATCGCGATCCTTCAACAGCGCACCCTGGAGCAGTCACACGTCGAGAACAGCCAGCTGGAGACCGCCCTGACCAACCGCGTCATGGTGGAACAGGTCAAGGGCGTGCTGGCCGAGCGCTGGCACACCTCGGTGGACGACGCCTTCGCCGCGTTCCGCTCCTACGCGCGCGCCCACCAGCTGCGTCTGTCGGACCTCGCCGCCCGGATCGTCTCGGGCGGCTTCGACACCGTGGTCATCCCGGCGCCCGAGCAGCCCGGTGCCCGCGGAGCCGGCTGACCCGCTGCGGATCGCGGCACCGCGTGCCGCACGACCTGCGCGACCTGCCAGGTGCCTCCGGTGGTCAGGGAGGCCCAGCGCGGACTGGTGCCCACCCCGAGGGTGCGGGTGATCCCGTGCGGCGCGGCCCGCTCGGTCATGTGGAGGCGTGGCGCTCGTGAACAGGCGGCACCTTCCGTATGGGACGGGGTACCCGCAAGTTCAGCGGAACGACCAGGTCAGCACCGTTGTCATCAGGAACACGACGACCGCCGCAAGCCAGACCATCAGGCGCGTCGGCCCCGAAGACCCGACCGACGCCCACTCCTCTTCCTGCCGTGACAGCAGCGCGTCCGCGAACGCCTGCGCGGTCTGCGGTCGTTCGTCAGGTTCAACGGACAGCGCAGCGCGAAGCAGTGTTTCGATGCCGTCCGGAGCCCCCAGCTCTCTGGGAAGGGCCGGCAACGACGTCGCCGACGCCTGCTGCGTCACAAGAGCTGTGCGACCGCCCGACCCGAACGGCTTGCGTCCGGTCAACAACTCGAACGCGACGACACCGAGGGCGTACACATCGGCTCGGCCGTCGAACCCACCCGTCTGGAAGGCCTGTTCGGGCGCCATGTACGCGGGAGTGCCGGTGGTGACCGTCAGCCCCGACGCGTCGGCCAGTTGCTTCGCGCTGCCGAGGTCCGCGACAAGTACGGCGGCAGGCGTGCGGCCGGCGTCGAGCAGGAGGTTCGACGGCTTGATGTCGCGGTGGATGACGCCCGCGTCATGGAGCACCTGAACCGCGTACCCGGCCTCGGCCGCGAGCCGGAGCGCCTCCGCGGGCCCGCAGTGCCCTGTCTTCTCGGCCAGCGTGCCGCCTCGGACGTAGTCCATGACGAAGTACGGCCGGTCGTCCTGGACGCCGACGTCGTGAACGCGCACGACACGTGGGCTGGAGATCCTGCGGAGCAGCCTCGCCTCCGCCAGGAAGCGCTGTCGTACATCGGCGTTCGACGCCCAGTTGTCGGCCAGCACCTTGACCGCGACATCGGTGTCGAGCTCGGGGTCGTATGCCTTCCAGACGGTGGCGAACGAACCGGCTCCCAGCCTGTCCTCAAGGAGATATCGACCTAGCTTCTGCATGTGGCAACATTTTTCCCGGGGCGATGTGGCGGATGTGGCTGGCTGCAGTCGGGAACTCCCGTGCGGCCCAGTGGGGTCCAGGTCGGACGATAGCGGGGGGACAGCAGGGTGCTCGAGGAGGATGAGCTGACGCACCTCGTGGCGTCTGCCCAGGCAGGTGACCGGGCGTCCCTGGACCGCCTCCTCGTCAGGCTTCGGCCCACCGTGATGCGCCGCTGCTCCCGGTTTCTTCCGCACCACGCCGACGCCGAAGAGGCCGCGCAGGACGCCCTGTTGTCCATCAGCACACATCTGCACGAGTACACCGGGCGGGGCTCGTTCCTCGGCTGGGTGACAGTGATCGCCTCGAACGCCGCCAGGTCCACGTATCGCTCGATGCGCCGACGGGCGGAGGACAGTCATGCCGTCGTTCCCGACGGTGTCGACCCACGGACGACGAGCGTCATCGCGGGGACCCGCCTGGACCTGATGGAGTCGCTGGCCGCACTGGAGGAGCGGCACCCGGCCCTGGTGGAGTCCTTCGTGCTCCGCGATCTCGGAGACCTGACCTATCTTCAGGTCGCCGAGATCACCGGCGCTCCTCTGGGCACGGTCAAGGACCGCATCCATCAGGCCCGTCGCTTCATGCGGGACCGCCTCGGCGGTGGCCTCTGAGACGCCCCGGCTTCCCGCTCTCCCCTGGCATCAGCTCGACCGCGGGCCGGGAGGTGCTGCCGTGCGTCCTCGGACGATCGTCGTCATCCTGGCGGTAGCCATCGGACTCGGCCTGTTGACCGGCCGGTTCGTCCTGCCCGCGCCCTCTGCTCCGGCCACCCCGACGATGAGGCCAGGCGCTGCGGCGTCCTCGCCGGGCAACGGCTCTCCGACGCCGAGGCCCGCGAGCGGGCCGATGACGAACCGGCACTTGTTGACGGCTGCCGATTTCAGGAAGGTTGGTCTCGCCAAGCGCATCTACGTGCGGGACCGCGTCGGAGACGGCAACTACGCCAACGCGACCTGCACCGGCGAGAAGACCCTCGGCGAGACGCTGGGGTCGTACGACGCGCACTTCCGCGGGTTGGTGACGAGCCAGGACACAGGCCACGGCGACCCTACCGAGGCGGCGAACATCGACGACCAGGTCGCACGCGAAGTCGCCGACGACGCCGGAAGCCGCGCACTGGCTCAGAACTACGCGGAACGACTGCTGTTGGAGGAAGTGCCGTGCCAGAGCGAACCCGCCACTCACTGGATCTACGGGCCGACGCACACGATCGACGTCGCCGCGGCCATCTCCGCGAGCTGGATGGGTGTGTACGGCGGCGACCTGAACACGACAGGGACCGCACCACGAGGCAAGGAGCCGTGTGGAGGCGTCGCCATACTCCGCAACGGCTCGCACTACGGGATCCTGGAGATTGATGCCTGCCTGGACACGGCTGCGATGACGCGGATCGTCCGTACGGCCGTGACACGGCTCTGAGACCACCCCCGCCCCGCCAGTGGGCGTGACATGGATCACGTCGATCGTGGCAGATCACCATCCAACATCTCCCGTACCTCCGGCATCTCCAGATGTACGACGACGCCAACCGCGTCGCGACCAGACAGGAGATGAGATGTCCGACAACCAGGCAGCCCGCAGGAAGTTCGCGCGTCGCGGTCGTACCGCAGGGATAGCCGCCTCCGTCGGTGCCGCACTGATAGCGGTCGGCATCGGCGCGCTCCCCGCCGCCGGCGCGGACACGAGTTCCGCGAGCCGGTCGGCAACCGCCCTCGCCGCCGCTCCTGCCGCACCCGGCCTCGGCTCCGCCGGCCTGATGCAGAGTGACGACTTCTTCCAGCAGGGCCTGGCCCCGGTCCGCGCGACGGTGGACCTGACCGGGAAGCAAGCTCTCTCGGCATGCTCCGGCGAGGAGACGATGCGAGAGCTGACCAAGGGGAAGTCCGCCGCCTATGCCGACGTGACCTGGACCTTCGACACCAAAGGCACCTCGCTGACCGAATCCGTCGCGGACGGTTCCACCGACACATCGGCGGCCTCGTACGAGAAGCAGCTCGACAAGCTGGTGCGCGGCTGCCAGAACGAGCCGCATGGTCACTGGTACTACGGCAAGGGGCGCACGATCACCGTCAAGGCCGGCGAGGGCACTTGGTACCCGTCCTTCAGCGGCGACGGCAAGGTTGCCGGCGGCGTCGCGGTGATCCGCAGCGGCCACAGGTTCGGCATCGTCGAACTCACCGGTCAGCCCAGCGACGACCCCGGCTACATGGAGGGCATCACCGCCGGTGCCGTCAACCGGCTCGCCGACTGATCCGGTCCGGGCGGTTCCGGGAGCCGTTCACGTGGGTGCTGCCCCCGGTCCTGGGACCGTCCGGGCCGGCCGATGAACGTCTGGTCGGAGTTCAGGAACCAGTGGCGTCGGACGACGGGCGCGGGCCGCCGAAGCCGTCTTCCGAGAGGTCGGACCAGTTGCCTTCCGGGTCCATGGCCCGGTACTCGGCGAAGGGGCGGTCGGTGAAGCGTTCGGCCGGTTTCGGACTGCCGGCGGCCACCAGGGCCTCGGAGGTGGCCGCCGTGTCCTCGACTGAGCAGAGGCCCGGCGGGATGCGTATGTGTCAGTGCACCACTGTTCGCCGGGGCGCTTGCGAAGTCGCGTTCGCAAAACGGCTGAGAGGCGCTGCCGACGGCATGGATCTCCGCGCGGTCCATCGGCCGCCCCAGCGGTACGGTGTGCGGCATTCGATCGCCCGTTCTGCGATCGCTGACCAACAAGGGGGTCCCATGAAACACCGCCGCCCGCGCCACCGCCGAAGAGTGATCGCCAGAGCCGTCGGTACAGCGGGTGCGCTGGCCGTCGCCCTGGGTGCGGGGATGACACCGGCGATGGCCGCCGGGAAGACGTCCGACAAGCCTGCGGCCACCGGGCTCTCACCCGACCAGCCCGACCAGAAGACACCCTGGGCGCCCGAGAACGACGAGGCGCCGCTGCACCACAAGCCCGTACACCCTGAGGCCCTCACGGGCGTCCGCTCGGATACGTCCGGTCTCCAGCTCAACATGCCCGCGCCGACCGGGCCGTACACCGTGGGCATGGTCGGCCTGCACCTCGTCGACAAGTCCCGTACGGACCCGTACGTCCCCGGCAGCACCCCTCGCGAGTTGATGGTGTCGCTCTGGTACCCGGCCACCGCCACGTCCGGGCACTATCAGGCGCCGTGGATGCCGTCGATCTCCGGCGCCCACTTCCTCGCCTCGCGCGGGCTGTCGCCGCAGCAGGTGACCCTGCCGAGGACCGCGGGCCATGTCCTCGCCCCTGTGAACACCAAGCTCGGCAAGCTGCCCGTCCTGCTGTACTCGACGGGGCTGCACTCGGACCGCGCGATGGGCACAGCGCTCGCCCAGGACCTCGCCAGCCGCGGCTACCTCGTCGTCACCGTCGACCACACCCACGACGCCAACGAGGTGCAGTTCCCGCGCAACCGGCTCGAGGTCAACATGATGCCGGCGGGCGCGCACTCCTCCGACACGCTCAAGGTGCGCGCGGCCGACATCCGGTTCGTCATCAACCAGCTCGGCACGATCAGCAAGGGCGGCAACCCGGACCCCGGCCACCCCACGCTCCCCACCGGGCTGTCGCAGGCCGTGGACATGTCCCGCATCGGGATGTTCGGCTGGTCGCTGGGCGGCGCGGCGGTCGACACCTCCATGCAGCTCGACCACCGCATCGCCGCGGGTGCCGACCTGGACGGCCAGTTCTTCGGTACGGCGCCGAGCAAGGACCTGGACCGCCCCTTCATGCTCTTCAGCTCCGGAACCCACAACCGCAACAACGACGGGTCGTGGCGCACGCTTTGGTCGCATCTCAAGGGATACCGGGTCGACATCCAGCTCCATGGCGCGGCGCACCTGTCGTTCAGCGACAACGAGTGGATGGTGCCGCAGGAGGCGAGCCTGCTCGGGCTCTCCCAGGCTCAGCTCCAGCAGCAGTTCGGCACGATCGATCCGGACCGCGCGATCGCGATCCAGCGCGTCTACCTCGCGGCCTTCTTCGACAAGGAGCTGCGCCACCAGCACAGCACCCTGCTCGACGGGCCCGACAAGAAGTACCCGGAGATCTCCTTCGTCCGCTGACCGGACATCCGAAGGGCGATATACGTGCCCGCCTGGCGCGGCGCGAGACCGAACTGAGCGACCTGCGCGGTCAGTACGGCACCCTGTCCGGACATCTGGACACACTGCGCGGCACCACGAGCGAACTCACCACCACCGTGAAGTCGGTGGACGACGCGACCAAGCGGCTGCAGACGGACCTGGACGGCACCAAGTCCGATGTGGGCGTCCTCAAGGCCGACTTCACCCAGAAGTTCGGCAACCGGAACACGATCCGCTCCCTGGTCCGTGGCCGCCGGGCATCTGACACCATCAACGGATGCACGAGCAGACCTTCGCCGAAATACCGGGCGAACGCCCCGAGTTGGCCGCCGCCCGGGCCGGGCAGCCGGGCGCGGCCCGTACGTACGCAGAGTTCCTCACGAAACAGGGACAGGTGGACCAGGCCCTGCCCTGGTGGGAGAAGGCCGTCGAGGAAGGGGACTCCCAGGCCGCCCGTACCCTCGCGATCGTCCACCGGGACCGCTGGGACTTCGCGGCGGCCGAGCGGTGGTACCGCAGCGCCGCCGACCGGGACGGCGGCTGTGCGTTCGGGCTCGCGACCCTGCTGGAGGAGGCGGGGGACCACGCCGGGGCGGAGGAGTGGTACGCGCGCGGTGCCGAGCTGGGCAGTGTGGAGTGTCTGACCAACGGGGCTGCCAGGCTGGCCCGGCGAGGTGAGTGGGACGAGGCGCTGCAGCGGCTCGAAGAGGCGGAGGAGCAGGGGGACCACGTGGCCGCCCATGCCCGCGCCGCCATCACGGACATCTTGGACGACCTCGACCAACGGGAGACGGATCTCGCTCAGGCCGAGCAGGACGGCGACGCCGAGGCCGCCTACGACGCGCTGCGGGAGCTGACCGACGGCGAGTACGACGAGGTGTACGCCGGCTATCCCGGTGCGGCCGCGGCGGCGGAGGCCCTGTTCGCCAGGGCCGCGGCGGTCGGCAGCGCCAAGGCCCTGGTGGACCAGGCCATCCTCGTGGCCCGGGACGACAGCCGATGGGCTCAGGTACGCGCCCTCGCCGAGCGCAGTCACGAACTGGGGTACTCGGGCGCCGCGTACGTCCTCGGCGTCTGGTGGGAGGAGCGCGGCGGGCTGCGCGAGGCGGAGAGGTGGTACCGGGCCGCCGCCGAGTCGGACGGCGGCCACTTCGTCGCCCGTGTCAACCTCGCACTGCTCTGTGAGCGGCAACTCCGGCTCGACGAGGCGGAGGAGTGGCTGCGCGGCACCG
This sequence comes from Streptomyces sp. NPDC037288, assembly GCF_055603265.1. Taxonomy (NCBI): domain Bacteria; kingdom Bacillati; phylum Actinomycetota; class Actinomycetes; order Kitasatosporales; family Streptomycetaceae; genus Streptomyces; species Streptomyces sp. NPDC037288. The sequence goes on along the minus strand of NZ_JBVJVY010000006.1, from coordinate 297,929 downwards.
GTGTCGACGAGGAGAACCAGGATCCGTGGGACACCACGCACGACTTGATCGTCCGGACCTTCCGGGACATCGCGCAGACGCGCGCCCGGCCCGAGCAGCCCCGTGACGTGGAGCTCCGGAAGCGGCTGCCCGAGCTCACCGCCGCCGCCGAAGCGGACGGCGCCGGCCCGGAGGAGATGCTCGCCTGCGCCGACGCGCTCGACCGGCTGCAGCGGCTGCCCGAGGCCGCCGAGTGGTACCGGCGCGTGGGTACCCCGCGGGCGCTGCTCGCCCTCGGCCGCATGCTGTACGAGCGGGGCGGCGCCAAGGGCAGATACATGATCCCCTTCTACGAGCCCGCCGCCGAGGCCGGTGACGCCGATGCGGCGTACGAGATCGCCGTCATCCACGACCGGGCGAAGGACGAGCGCTCGGCCGGGCTCTGGCACCTGCGGGCGGCGCGGCTCGGGCACGGCGGGGCTGCCTGGTGGCTGGGCTGGTGCTCCCAGCAACGGGGCGGCGACCCCCAGTTCGCGGAGCGCTGGTACGTGCGGGCGGCGGAGACCGGACTGTCCCGGCCGGCCTACCTCGCGGGCAGGAGCATGGTGCGGTACGGGCGCCATGCCGAGGCCGAACGATGGCTGCTGTTCGCGTTCGAGGACGGCATCATCCAGGCGTCGTACCACCTGGGCCGGGCCCTGCGGGCGCAGGGGCGCCAGGCGGAGGCCGAGGAGTGGCTGCGGCGCGCCGTGGAGCGGCGCGCCGAGTTCGAGCTCGAGTCGGACGGACTCTCCAGGTCCCGGAAGGACGCGCGGCCGGAGCTGGCCGGACTGCTCGTCGACGCGGAGCGGGACGAGGAGGCGGCGGGTCTGGTCGGGGAGATCCTCGAGGAGTATCCGCGCCATGTCGAGGGGAACCGCCTCGCGGGGATCCTGGCCCGCCGCCGGGGCGATCTGGCGGCGGCCGAGAGGCACTTCGAGGTGGTCGCCGACTGGGACTCCGACGGCAGCGCCAAGATGACCCTGCAAGAGATCCGGGATCTGCTCCGGCAGGTCAACCACCAGCACTGACACCACCGGTATCCGACCGCGCCGCTCGACCGTCCTGCTCCCGGAGAACACGGAATGCCCCGGCGTTGAACGGCCGGGGTTGCGCGGTCGCGTTCGTCCGCGGATCGACCATGGTCGGGCTGGTGCCCGTACTGATGTACTCGGCCCTGCTCTGCCTGGTCGGTGTGGGTCTGCTCGTCCTGCCACTCGAACTCCGGCTGCCGCGCCGGCCGGCCGACGGCGAGCGCGACCGGCTGGGGCGGTGGGCTGCGCGCTGGGGGCGCCGAGGTAGGTCCGAGCGCCGGCCCACCTCCGCCTGCGCGGAGAGCACGAAGGTCACCGGGTCTTCGGGGCCGGCCAGGGCCGGCGCCCCGGGCCGGTGGGGTGCGTGCCCGTAACGCCCATGACCACCGAGTAGAGGCTGGTCCGCGCGGTGATGAAGAGACGGTTGCGCTTGGCTCCGCCCCAGGAGATGTTGGCCACCCTCTCGGGGATGTTGAGCCGCCCGATCAGCGTGCCGTCGGGGTCGTAGCAGTGCACCCCATCGTCCATCGCAGCCGCCCAGAGCCGGCCGCCGTCGTCGAAGCGGAGATTGTCGAAGCGGGCGTTCTCGCGGCTTGCGGCGTCGGCGAAGACCTTGCCGTCGGAGAGTGTGCCGTTGTCCCGTACGTCGAAGACCCGGATGTGGCCGGCCCGGGTGTCGGAGACGAAGAGCGCTCGCTCGTCGGCCGAGAAGACCAGGCCGTTCGGCGCCGCGAAGCAGCCGGCGACCAGGCGTACTTCACCGTTGTCCGGGTCGATGCGGTAGACGTTGTTGGCGCCGATCTCGCTCTCGGCGCGGTATCCCTCGTAGTCGCTGGTGATGCCGAAGTCCGGATCTGAGAACCAGATGGAGCCGTCCGACTTCACCGCCGCGTCGTTCGGGCTGTTCAGTCGCTTGCCCTGCCAGCGATCGGCCAGCACCGTGACAGTGCCGTCGTGCTCGGTCCGTGTCACCCGGCGGTTGCCCTGCTCGCAGGTGATCAGCCGGCCCTGGCGGTCAAGGGTGTTGCCGTTGGAGTGCCCGGCACAGCGGCGGAAGACGCTGACGGCACCGGTCTCCTCGTCCCAGCGCAGCATCCGGTCATTGGGGATGTCGCTCCAGATCACCTGCCTCCAAGCAGGAAGGTAGACCGGCCCCTCGGCCCAGCGGCAACCGGTGTACAGCACCTCCAAGCCGTCATCGCCGTTCATGCACCGCCCGGTACGGAACCGGTCGTCGAGCATCTCGTACAGCGCAGGGCGCTCCCTGGTCATGGCTCCCCTCCCCACAGATGTGCCGAATATCCTTCGGCTTGATGGAGAGATTGCAAGATGAGCTATGGTCTCTGCAAGGTCATTCCGAATGGAGAGTTGTGGATCACATTGATCGTGACCTGTTGGCGCAGCTCCAGCAGGACGCCACCCAGTCCTACGCCGCGCTGGGCCGGGCCGTGGGCCTGTCCGCCGGGGCGGCTCATGAGCGCGTGCGCAAGCTGCGCGAGCGCGGCGTCATCCGGCGCACCGCGGCCGAGGTGGACCCGGCAGCGGTGGGCGGCGGTGTCCTGGCCTACGTGATGGTCGGCTCGACCGCCTGGATGGGCGACTCGGCGAAGGACTTCGCCGCGCTCCCCGAGATCCTCGAGGCGCACATCATCGCCGGCAGCGCCTCCGTGCTGGTGAAGGTCAGGACCGCGACCACCGAGCAACTGCAGGACGTGTTGCGCCGGATCTACGCCATCGACGGAGTCAGCGGGACCGAGGCGACGGTGGTACTGGAGACCTTCTTCGAGCGTCCGGTCTCCCCGCAGGCCGTCGACCGGACGTGACGCCAGGCAGGTCGTTCACGTCGATGGCGAAGACCTCACGACGCAGTGCCTGCTCACGATTGAGCTCGACAGCGGCACTCTGACTGCCCGCTACTGGGACATCGCCACGCCGAACGAGCGGTTGCGGGCCGAAATCCTGCGCTGAGCGGTGAACCGGCGCGGAGCCTCTCATCGGTCATCGGGAACGGAGAGTGAGCAGAAGACCGCATGAGGTTGATGCCTCACGAGAGGTTCCCCAGGGCAAATGACATCGCCTAGATTGTCCGCATTGGCCGCGGTTAGATAGATGCGGATCGCTCCAGGTCCACATCCGATCGCGTGAGACCGAGCGGGTACCCCAGCGGTGAGTGGAGGCGACAGTCGGCCGTGATGAACGTCGGAGGCGGCGATGCGCACAACACCGGTCCGTCCACGCCGCACGGCCCCCACCCCCTGCGGTGGCCACAGGCCCTGCAGACCCAGCAGACCGAGCAGATCGAGTCGGCGCTTTCGGAGCGGCACCGCATGCGGATGTGGCTGCTCGACGCCGTGGACGAGGACCGGCGCGACGTCGAGGTGCTGCTGACCGCGCTCCAGCAGGCGGTGGCCGAGGTACAGGGCCTGGGCGGCATGGTGCATCTCCCAGGTGGCGGCATGAGCGGCATCCTCTACCTGGTCGCCGGCAGTGGCCTGCCGGAGCCGATGAAGCGGCCCTGGCTGATCATCCCGGCACACGGCACGACGCCGCCCAGCAGGGCCGCCCGGAAGGACACCATCACCTGGCAGCCCGACCTGACCCCGCCCGAGCCGGTGCCCGGCCGGGACCCGGCCGCCCTGTGGCCCTCCCGGCTCCCCGCCGCCATCGGTCACCTGGCCGTCCCCGTTCCGGGCCGTGGCCGGCGACGCGGCGCGCTCTCCGTCCTCTTCGCCCCGGGCGCCGAGCCCGGCGCGACGGAGCGCGCGTTTCTGACCGAGGTGGCGGACTGGATGTCCGGGAGGCTCAGATCGTCCGGGGTCCTCAATCCGTCCCCCACCCTGCTACGAGCACTGGAGAACAGGACGGGACCGCCGGAGGCTCCCCCGTGGGACGAGGGAGGGGTGCCCTCCCTCACGTACACCTGGGACCTGCGCACCGGCGCGCTGACCGCCGACCGGAACGTCAAGCAGGTGCTGGCCGGCGTCGACCCGGAGGTGATGGGCGGCGGCATCGAGGCGTGGACGGCGCTGATCCACCCCGACGACCTGCCAGCGGTGGTGGCCGGCTTCGACACGGGGATCCAGCTGCGCGGCGGCTTCCAGAACGAGTACCGGATCCGGCGCCAGGACGGCACCTACCTCTGGATCGAGGTCCGTGCCCGGACGATCACGGACGAAGAGGGAACGCCGGTGAAGGTGATCGGCACCGTCCGGGACAGCAGCGAAACGCACGCCGCCGCGGAGTCGGTGGGGCGGGCGTTGCGGCACATGAGTGACGGCTTCGTCTCCCTGGGCACGGACTGGCGCATCGGATTCGTCAATCGCGCCGCCGAGCGGCTCTTCGGCGCATCGGGGGATGTGGCCGGAGCGCTGCTCTGGGACGTTCCCGCGGTACGGGCCGTGCCGGGGCTGGAGGAACGGTGCCGGGCCGCGGCGGCCGAGGGCCGGCCTGCCGGATTCGACGTACCGGGGCCGGACGGGACGTCCTGGTACCACCTGCGGCTGGTGCCGGTGCCGGACGGTCTCACCGTCTACATCACCGACATCACCGAGCGGCATCTACGGGAGGCCGAGCGAGCCGCCGCGGAGCGGGCCGCCGCAGAGCGGGCGGCCCTGGTGCAACGCATCACGCGGGAGCTGGCCGAGGCTGTCACGGCCCAGGACGTGATGACGGCGGTGGCCGACGGCGTGATGACACCCCTCGGGGCGTCCGGACTCATCATGCTCGGCGTCGCCTGCGACCGGCTGACCGTGGTCGGCTCCCAGGGGTATCCGGAGCGCTTCACCCGTCAGCTGGACGGGCAGTGGACGGTGGGGAACACCACGAACCCGGTGGGGGACGCCCTACGCACTCGCACGCCCCTCCACATCTCCTCCCCGGAGGAGTTCCTGGAGCGTTACCCGGCGGCCGAGATCCTGATCCGGGAGGGCGGCAAGGAGGCGTGGGTCTTTCTGCCGCTGGCGGGATCGGGGCGCGGGAACGGCGCGGCGGTGATCTCCTTCGATCGCCCCCGGGTGCTGGACGATGACGAACGAACGCTGCTGACCGCCCTCAGCGGGCTGATCGCGCAGGCCCTGGAGCGGGCCGCGCTGTACGACGAGGCGACGACCCGGGCCCGTACCCTCCAGCGCAGCCTGCTGCCACGGGCGCTGCCCAAGCTGCCCGAGGTGACAGCGGCGGCGCGCTACCAGCCGGCCAAGCAGGGAACGGACGTCGGCGGTGACTGGTACGACGTGATCCCGCTCTCCGCCGCCCGGGTGGCGCTCGTGATCGGCGACGTCATGGGCCACGGCATGGCCGAGGCCGCCACCATGGGCGGGCTCCGCACGGCCGTCCGCACGCTCTCAGAGCTGGAGCTCCCACCCGACGAAATCCTCGGCCACCTCAACGACATCGTCGGCGAGCTGGGCACCGATGCTTTCGCAACCTGCCTGTACGCCATCTACGACCCGGTGACCCGGCGACTGTCGTACGCCAGCGCGGGTCACCCGCCCCCGGTGGTGGCCCACCCGGAGGGCACCGTCACGTTCCTGTCCCTGACCCCGGACCCGCCGCTGGGGGTCGCCGCTCCGCCCTTCGAAACCATCGAGACCGAACTCCCCGCCGACAGCCTGATCGCCCTCTACACCGACGGCCTGATCGAGAGCAAGGACAGGGATGTCAGTACCGGCATGAGCCGCCTCACCGAGATCCTCTCCCAGTTCGTGAACGCCATGCCGACCTCACAGGCGGACGCATCCGACCTGGACGCCCTCTGCGCCACCCTCACCACCGCTCTCCTCCCCGACCACGGCACGCTGATCGACGACGCCGCCCTGCTGCTGGCCCGCACCCACCCGCTGGACACGGAGGACGTCGCCGAGTGGCCGCTGCCGGAAGACCCGTTGGCCGCGGGACAGGCCCGCGAGCTGGTCCGCGAGCAGCTCACCGCCTGGGACATGGCCGACGAGGACCTGATCATGACCACCGAGCTCCTGGTCAGCGAGCTGGTCGGAAACGTCATCCGGCACGCCTGCGGGCCCATCCGGCTGCGCATGCTCCGCAGCCGCGCACTGGTCTGCGAGGTCTCCGACGCCAGCCTGACCACGCCGCACATCCGCCACACCTCCGCCACCGACGAAGGAGGCCGCGGCCTGCAGCTCGTCTCCGCGCTCTGCCAGCGCTGGGGCACCCGCCACACCCGCACCGGCAAGTCCATCTGGACCGAACAGCCCTTCCCCTCCGCCTGACCGAGCTGAGGAAGGACAACCGAAACGTCGGCAAGGCCGCGTCCGTCATCTGGCCCCCGGCACGAAGGGCCTGCCGCACCTCGGTCACGGGCCCGCACCCGCGGACTGCAACGGGGCGCTACCGCACCAGCCGGTTCACCGCCGGCGTCGGCGGCATGGACTTCGCCCTGCTACGGCCGCCGCGGTCGCCCCGCCGGAACCGCCGCGTGGCCTTCGTCTCGCCGCTGGGGTCCCGTCGCGTTCGTCGGCATGTCGTCCGCCGATGACGACGGCAGCCGCGTCCAAGCCGTCGAAGGAGGTCACAGCGCTGTGACAGGAGAGCTCGACGGCAACAGTGCGGGCCCGGGGGAGCAATTCCTGTGCTCGGGAAGTGAGAAATCGGCGCGGCGCAATAGAAATATTCCTGGGGCGACAGGCGGACCGGGGATTATGCACCGCGCAGGGCCGCTCACGACGTGCTACTGTCGGTGCGAGTTGCAGGTGTGGTTGCCAGAAGGTTATTCCGACGGTCGATCATCACGGCGACACGGAATGTGCACAGGGCGCATTCCTGACACCGTCTCCGAAGGAGAAACAAAATGGCTACTGGCACCGTGAAGTGGTTCAACGCGGAAAAGGGCTTCGGCTTCATCGAGCAGGACGGCGGCGGCCCCGACGTCTTCGCCCACTACTCCAACATCGCCACCCAGGGCTTCCGCGAGCTGCTGGAAGGCCAGAAGGTGTCGTTCGACATCGCGCAGGGCCAGAAGGGCCCGACGGCCGAGAACATCGTTCCCGCGTGACGCGTCGGCACTGACACACACTTCGTAGCTGGGGCCCGCACCTTGGGGTGCGGGCCCCAGCTCGCTTCATTTTCAGGGTGATTCAACCCTGGCTTTTCCGGCTCGTTCTCGCGATTCTCTGCGCGGTTTATTTTGCTGCGGACATTCCTTGATACGCGCCCGCATCGAGGAAGGTTCCACATGAACCGTGCACACACCACTCGCACACGCACAACTCGCACATACGACCGCTTCGGGGGAAGCGCTGCCGCCGGCCGCTCCGGCGTTCAGAGCCGGTCCCAGGGCTTCGGAAACCGGCGGGCCGCACAGGGTGAGTTCGCACTGCCGAAGACGACCACACCGGCGTTGCCCGCCGCCGAGTCGTTCGCCGATCTCGCCATGCCGGCGCCGTTGCTGGCGGCACTCGGCCACGAGGGCGTGACCGTACCGTTCCCCATCCAGGCGGCGACCCTGCCGAACTCCCTGGCCGGCCGTGACGTGCTCGGCCGTGGCCGTACCGGATCGGGCAAGACGCTCGCCTTCGGCCTCGCGGTACTGGCCCGCACGGCGGGCCGGCGCGCCGACCCGCGGCAGCCGCTGGCCCTGGTCCTCGTACCCACCCGTGAACTCGCCCAGCAGGTCACCGACGCACTCACCCCGTATGCCCGCGCCGTCCGGCTGCGGCTGGCCACCGTGGTCGGCGGAATGTCGATCGGCAGGCAGGCGAGTGCGCTGCGGGCCGGGGCCGAGGTCGTCGTCGCGACACCGGGGCGGCTCAAGGACCTGATCGACCGGGGTGACTGCCGGCTGCGGGACGTCGCCGTCACCGTCCTGGACGAGGCCGACCAGATGACCGACATGGGCTTCATGCCCCAGGTCACCGCCCTGCTCGACCAGGTGCGGCCGGAGGGCCAGCGGTTGCTCTTCTCCGCGACCCTGGACCGTAACGTCGACCTGCTGGTCCGCCGCTTTCTGACCGACCCGGTGGTCCACTCCGTCGACCCGTCGGCCGGTGCCGTCACCACGATGGAGCACCACGTACTCCACGTGCACGACGCGGACAAGCACCGGACGACCACAGAGATCGCGGCACGGGACGGCCGGGTCATCATGTTCCTGGACACCAAGCACGCCGTGGACCGGTTGACCAAGCACCTCCTCAGCAGCGGCGTCCGCGCCGCCGCCCTGCACGGTGGCAGGTCCCAGCCGCAGCGCACCCGGACCCTGTCCCAGTTCAAGGACGGTCACGTCACGGTCCTGGTCGCCACCAACGTCGCGGCCCGAGGCATCCACGTCGACAACCTCGACCTGGTCGTCAACGTGGATCCGCCCAGCGACCACAAGGACTACCTGCACCGCAGCGGTCGAACGGCCCGCGCGGGGGAATCCGGCAGCGTCGTCACCCTGGTGACACCCGCCCAGCGCCGCGGCATGAGCCGGCTGATGGCCTCGGCCGGCATCACCCCGCACATCACCCCGGTGCGTTCGGGTGAGGCGGAGCTGAGCCGCATCACCGGCGCCCAGGCGCCGTCCGGTGTTCCGGTCGTCATCACCTCGCCGGCCACGGAACGTCCCCGCCGCACGTCTTCCCCCTCCCGTGGCCGTCAGGGCCGCACCGGCCAGGGCCGGCCCGTCGGCGCGGCGGTGCGCCGCAGGGAACGGCGGCACACCGGCATCGACTCGGCGGCCTAGGTCCGCGCGGCCCCGGAGCCGCAGCGGTCCCCCCAGGCCGCAATGGCCACCAAGCCGATCATCCCTTACCGCAGGAGGCACCTTTGACGCCGACTCAGACGCCGTACCGCGTGGCGGACCTCGCGCCGCTGACCGTGGTCCACGACATGGAGGCGTACGGACCTCGGGTCTGTGACGACATGACCGTCGAGGTGGCTATGGCCGTCATGGCGGGTGCACGTGTCGAGTACCTGACCGTGTGCGACGGGGACGACCAGAGCACGGGCTTGATCACTCTGGCCCGGCTCGCCGTTCTCCGCGCCAGTTCCACCTACACGGACCGCATCCGCCTGCGGGACGTCCTCGGCAGCCCGCTCCGGCCTGCTCCCGTCTGCGGCTGATCCACCCCGCCCGGGTCAGTCCCTTGCGTTACGTCTGGGAGGCATCATGCGTTGTGTCATCGCCCGGTACCCGTTCGACCTGACCAAAACCGGGGTGCTGGCCTCGATGAAGGGCGTCAAGCCCGAGCTGATCACAGGCGAGTCCGTGACCATCGGCCGCCGCCGCTACCCCGTCAAGCAGGTGGGCCAGGTCATCACGCGACAGGACCGCCGCGACTTCACCGCCCGCGAAGTCACCCGGGCCATGTCGCTTCTCGGCTTCACCTGCCACGACCGCCCCGAGGCCGAGGCCGCGCCCGTGGGCGTGAGCGTGGGCATGAGCGTGGGCGTTCCCATGCCGCTCCGGACCCCGTCGGCACTGCCCGACGGCACCTGCCCTGTGGACGTATGAGCACGGGCGGGAAACCGCCCTCAGGATCCCGGTGGGGGGGGGGGGGGGGGGGGGGGGGGGGGGGGGAAGAGGGGGGGGTGTTGTCGTCTCGTTGAGTGCTTGCTCCCCAGGG
>NZ_JBVJVY010000006.1:218869-288303 GCF_055603265.1 Streptomyces sp. NPDC037288 | reverse complement strand
ACACCAGCGCCGCCCCCCCCCCGCCCCCCCCCCCCCGCCCCCCCCCCCCCCCCCCCCCCCCCCCCCCCCCCCCCCCCCCCCCCCCCCCCCCCCCCCCCCCCCCACCGCTGTGTTCTCGTCCGCTCGGAGACTCCTGGCCGAGCAGGCGGGGCGGGGGCAGCCTCTCACCGGTCGAAGTAGCTGAAATCACCCACGGTCCATGCGCTGACGTCCTTGATCGCGACCCGGTACATGCCGCCCGTCTCTGGGATACCCAGACTGCCCTGCAGGATCCGGGCGAGATGGAAGTGCAGATGCGTGGGCTCGTCGCGACTGGGCCGGTCCGCTGGCGGGCCACCGGCGAAGACGTGGGAGAACGGGCCGAGGCGGTCCGAGTCCTTCAGGACGTCCGCCACCCGCTCCCTCCACACGGCCTCCGGAGCCAGTCGGCCGGTGATGACGGCGCCACCCACGACCACGGTCAGCGACATCTGATTGCTTCGCTCGGATTCCACCGCGGCGGAGAGAGCAACGAGCAACTCATCAGGGTTCGACACGAGAGCAGATCCTATTCAGCTACCCGTCTCGGCGCCGCCCCGCGGGGGTGAAGCAGCTTCGCGGACGGCGGGACGCGGCTCCTGACCAGGCGGCGAGGGGAGCCGACCGGCGTGGCGCCGCGCACGACGTCTCAGGAGGCCATCGTCGCAGGTGGCAGGGTTTCTTCTCTGCTACAGGGGTGAAATCTCCTCTTGCCAGAGTAGACATTCTTTCCCGACCTAGCTACGCTTCATCTCGTAGACACGGTCGAACGAGACCCGGCAGAAACGAACTGGCGGGTAGCTGTTACACGAAGTTCGCAGGTCAGTGCGGCTCTCGAGCCTCGAAGCCAAGGTGTTCCCAGAACGGCGACGGAGCTGGGAGCCGCACTGGGCGGCTCGCACGTCGAGGAGCCGCCACAGCAGTACCGCAGTGCCGATTCACCCAGTGGTTGGTTCAGAGAGAAACGGAGGAGCAGACGCCATCAGGATCGCCCGGTCCGAGACGCACTCGGCCCGGGTACCGCAAGACCCCGGAATGGATGGTGGTCCCCGGTCAAGCAGCTGCGATCCCCCCGCACCCCCCTCTGCTGGGCCGGGTAGCGGAAACAGAAGGTCGGCACAGCAGTAGGGCGCCGACAGATGGTGTTCAATTTCCTTCGGGGCCCTGGTGCCGTACGGCACCAGGGCCCCTCGACGCGTTGCACAGCGAGGTGACATGACAACGGACAACCCTCTTAGTGATCGTCTGGACGACGACGACTACCCCGCATACACGATGGGCCGGGCAGCCGAGATGCTCGGCACCACTCCGGGCTTCCTCCGAGCCATCGGCGAGGCTCGCCTGATCACTCCGCTCCGCTCGGAGGGAGGACATCGCCGGTACTCCCGCTACCAGCTGCGGATCGCCGCTCGCGCCCGCGAGCTCGTCGACAGGGGCACCCCGATCGAGGCCGCCTGCCGCATCGTCATCCTCGAGGACCAGCTCGAGGAAGCTCAGCGCATCAACGCCGAGTACCGACGTGCCGCGAGCGAGGCGGCCGGCAGTTCCGGTTCCGGCTCCAGGACGGTCTCCTCGTAGTGCCGGATGGTGCGCAGCGACAGCTCGGTCCGTGCGGCGACCTCGCCGATCTGCATGACGTTCGCCCTCACGAAGCTCCGTTCGAGGCCCTCTCAGGCCCTTTCAGGCCCTCTCAGGCCCTCTCGGGCCGGAACACCGCCAGGAGCACCGCCAGCAGCACCGAGGCGCTCGCGCGACGATGCATCCGGCGTTTCATGACGGCGTGCCCCAGCCCTGCCCATGAGAGCGGACAACAGCGCTCGGTAACGGTGCGATCCCGCACTCGCGAGGGCCTCCGATCAGCGCGTACGCCTTCCGGTGTCACTCGGCTTTCACTCGGCGCCCCGCCGCTCCCTGAACCGGGCGGCGGCCACGGCGAGATCCACGATCGGGGCGGGGTAGTCCAGTCCCGCACGGGTGGCCGCGTCGAGGTGGGGGACGCGGTGGACCGCCGTGGCGTCGAGGTGGCGGAGCTCGGGGAGCCAGCGGCGTACGTACTCCCCGCCGGGGTCGTACCGGCGTGCCTGGAGGAGTGGGTTGAGGAGGCGGTTCGGGCGGGTGTCCGTGCCCGTCCCGGCGACCCATTGCCAGTTGAGCTGGTTGTTCGCGAGATCGCCATCGACGAGGAGATCCAGGAAGTGGCGGGCTCCCACCCGCCAGTCCACGTACAGCGTCTTGGTGAGAAAGCTTGCCGCGAGCAGGCGGGCCCGGCCCGGCATCCAGCCCTCGTGGCGGAGCTGTCGCAGGGCGGCGTCGACGACGGGGTAGCCCGTGCGGCCGTCCCGCCAGGCTTCGATCTCCTGCGTGGCGTGGCGCCAGCGGTCGTGCCGGGGGCGGTAGTCGTGGTCGGCCGCGTCGGGGCGGGCCGCCAGGACTTGGTGGTGGAACTCCCGCCAGGCGAGCTGGCGGACGAAGGCGTGCGCCCCGGGGTTGTCCTGCGCGCGGGCCTGATGCAGCAATTCGGTAGGTGAGAGGCAGCCGAAGTGCAGGTAGGGGGAGAGCCGGGAGGTCGCGTCGGCGGCCAGGTCGTCGTGCTGGTCGGCGTATACGGACAGCGGGCCGGACAACCATGACCGCAGCCTCCGGCGGGCCTCGGATTCACCGCCGGCGGGCAGGCCCTGCGACGTGAGGCCCGGCGCGAGTGACTCCGGGTGTGGCACATCGGCCGAGCGTACGTCCGGTACCCGTACGGCGTCCGGTGCCGGCAGGACGCCCCGCACGGAGAAGCTCTCCCATCGGCGGAAGTACGGCGTGAAGACCGCGAAGTGGTCCTTGCCCGCGGGCGACAGCGCCCCCGGTGGTACAGCCGTCAACGAGGCGTCATGGACGCGTAGTTCGCGTCGGTCGCCGGCCAGCTCCGCGCGCAGCCGGTCCTCGCGCCGTACCGCGTAGCGGCTCACCCCGCCCGCGATGTGCACTGCGACGGCCCCGGTCTCCGCCGCCACCCGGCAGGTCTCCTCGACCACGTCGCCGACGCGCACCACCAGTCGGCCGCCCCGATCCCGCAGGGCCGCGTCGAGGTCGGCCAGGCTGTCGGCGAGGAACGCCGCGCGGTTGGGGCCGGGGAAGCCGGTGCGGCGGATGCCGGTATCGACGACGAAGAGCGGGACCACGCGTTCCGCGTCCTGCAGAGCGGCCCGGAGGACCGGGTTGTCGTGCACCCGTAGGTCGGCGGTGAACAGGGCGACCGAGACGCGCAAGGTTCCTTGTGTCCCTCAGTGAGTACGGGCCGGTTCATGGGCGACCGATTCGGCCGCGGCGGCGATGTTGCGGGCCATGCCGCCGAAGACCGCGGCGTGGAAGGGGACCACACCCCACCAGTAGGCGTGCCCGGCCAGGCCGTGCGGATGGAACAGGGCCCGCTGCCGGTACACCGTGCGCCCCTGTGGATCCCGGTCGACGGCCATCTCCAGCCAGGCCAGGCCCGGCAGCCGCATCTCCGCGCGCAGCCGGAGCAGTCGGCCCGGCTCGACCTCCTCCACTCGCCAGAAGTCCAGGCTGTCGCCGACCCGCAGCCGGGTCGCGTCCCGGCGGCCCCGGCGCAGGCCGACACCGCCCACCAGGGTGTCCAGCCAGCCCCGCAGGGACCAGGCCAGCGGCGAGGAGTACCAGCCGTTCTCGCCGCCGATCGCCTCCACCACCCGCCACAGCGCCTGCGGCGACGCCGCGACCGTGCGCTCGCGGTGATCCGTGTAGAGGCTCCCGCCCGCCCAGTCGGGGTCGGTGGGCAGCGGGTCGCTGGGGGCGCGGGGAGTCGAGGCCGAGGACCACCTGGTGGCAACGTCCGCGTCCTGCACGCGCCTCAGGGCCAGCCGGATCGCCCGGTCGAGGGTGACCGGCCCCTCCGGCGGGTCCGGCACGTAACGGACGATGTCCCGCTCGGCGCAGACCACCTCGTGCTTCAGCGACTCGACCAGCGGGCGCGCGAGAGCGCCCGGCACCGGGGTGACCAGACCGACCCACAGGCTGGACAGCCGGGGGGTGAGCAGCGGAACGGGGACGATGACGCGTTTCGGCAGCCCGGCGGCGACGGCGTACCGCCGCATCATCTCCTCGTACGTGACGATGTCCGGTCCGCCGATGTCGAAGGCGCGGTTCACCTCGTACGGCAGCCTCGCGCACCCCACGAGGAAGCGGAGCACGTCGCGGACGGCGATCGGCTGGATACGGGTGCGCACCCAGCTCGGGGTCACCATCACGGGCAGCCGCTCGGTCAGATGTCGCAGCATCTCGAAGGAGGCCGAACCCGACCCGATGATCACGGCTGCCCGCAGTACGGCGGTCGGTACGCCCGAGGCCAGGAGGATGCGGCCCACTTCGGCGCGGGACCGCAGATGGGGTGACAGTGCGTGCTCGGGTACGCCGGAAGGGCTCAGCCCGCCGAGGTAGACGATCCGACGGATTCCGGCGGCACGCGCCTGCTCACCGAAGATCCTGGCCGCGCGCCGGTCGGTCTCCTCGAAACTCCGACCGGTGCCCAGCGCGTGCACCAGGTAGTACGCGACGTCCATGCCCTCCATGGCCGCACGCACGGACTCCTCGTCCGTCACGTCCCCGCGCACGGCCTCCGCCCGCCCAACCCACGGATGGTCCCGCAGCTTGCCGGGCGAGCGGGCCAGGCAGCGTACGGAATGCCCGGCGGCCAGCAACTCCGCCGCCAGCCTGCCGCCCAGGTAACCGGTGGCGCCGGTGACCAGACAGCGCAGCGGCCGGTCGTCGTCGGTCATGCCGATCGCACCCGTGCCTGTCGACTGCGCCTTGTCCGGCGACGGCCGGCGGACCGGAGCACAGAAGACGTCATGGCTCTCATGTCCTCCCAGGACGTGCCCTTCCGACCAGCTCTGTCGCTGTTCTCCTGAGCCCATGCTTGGGCCCGGGGACGAGCACCGCAACCTCGCCGGTCCGGCCGGAGGGTGGTGACAGCACGGTCGGCGCAGGGTGATGGGCTCTCAGGGTGTCAAGGCGACTCCCGGACATATAAGGTGCTCAACCTGCCCGCCCTTGATCAAGAGTGAGCAGTCAAGTACAGGACCTGACAAGGGAGTTGTACCTTATGACCCGCAAGAGAAGAACCGCCGCTTCGTTCGCGGCCGTGTCGATGCTCGCTCTGGCAGCGACGACGCTCGGGACCGGCACCGCGAGCGCGGCTCCGACCTTCACCTTCAAGTGCGTCCACCTCACGTCGCCCAGCGAGTGGGAAACCGTCGCCTACAACCAGGACGGCCACTACGTCGGCCTGGCGCTGTTCGACCAGGACCCCTACGGCGGCAACCCGGGTGACGCTCTGTACGCGACGGACGCGGAATCCGATGGGTTCTGGGTGGAGGCACACCTGAGCACGGGCCGCGTCGCGAGCACGAAGGGGCACACCGCGGGGTACACCGCCGGACCCGTCACCGGGGACCTGCCGGAGGACCACACGTACTACCTGTCCATCGAGATGCACAATGCCGACTGGATCTACAGCTCACAGGGCTGCACGGCCAAGTCCTGACGACTCGCACCACGCCGTTGCGCCCGGCGAGCAGCTTCCCGGGCTGAGAGCACGAGTCCGGTTCTCGTCACCCGCTCCGCCGTGCACCCCCAGGTCGTCGGCCTGGGGGTTGTTGCCGTTCCTGGAGGGGGCCGCCAGGGCTGCTCCATTCCCCGTACGCCACGCCGGATCCGCTGCACGCCGACGGCACCGGGCGTCACCATCGACATCGACGGCTCGTCCGTGACCACGTCGGTTCCCGCCCGCAGGAGGCCCGGATGGATCTGATCCATTTCCGTATGGTCGTGCCGACCGCACTCACCGAGGCGGCCGTCGGACTGCTCGCCTCACACGATCGCGTTCTCAACCTCGTGGTCGTGCGGGAGGCCCACCTTCCGGGCGGCGATGCGGTGGAGTGCGACGTGCTGAAGGCCGCCGCGAACGGCGTGCTCGGCGACCTGCGCGAGCTGGGGGTCGACCGTACGGGGTCGATCGCCGTCGCCGACGCCGGCATGATGTTCTCGCAGCACGCCGAGCGCATCGAGGCGGACGTGCCCGGCGCGCTCGTCCACGTGCCGCTGTGGGCCGCGGTCGAGGCCCGCATCCGCGCAGGGGGGACCTATCCGCCGTCCTTCTACCTGTTCCTGGTGGTCGCCGGTCTCATCGGCTCGGTCGGCATCATGACGAACTCGCAGATCCTCATCGTGGCGGCCATGGTGGTCGGCCCCGAGTACAACGCGATCACCAGCATCGCGCTCGGTCTGGACCGCCGCAGCCGTCGCAGGGTCCGGGAGGGGATGCGGGCGCTGACGGCCGGGTTCGCGCTGGCCATCGTGGTCGCTCTGGGCTTCGCCGCGCTGGTGCGCAGCGCCGGCCTGCAGTCAACGGCCTTCGAACTGGGGCTACGGCCCGTGTCCCACCTGATCGACACGCCGGACTTCCTCTCGGTCGCCGTCGCCGTCCTGGCCGGCGTCGTCGGCATCGTCTCGCTCGCCGAGGCACGCGGCACCGCCCTGCTCGGGGTGTTCATCTCCGTGACCACCATTCCCGCCGCCTCGGACATCGCCGTCTCGCTCGCCTTCGCCGACTGGCACGAGGCATGGGGTTCGCTGGTCCAGTTGCTGCTCAACGTGGCGGTACTCGTGGTCGTCGGGGTCCTCACCCTGCGGGTGCAACGGCGCCTGTGGCACTGGGCGGCGCGCCGTGCCGGAGCACAGGGCTAGGGGCCGCCCCCAGGGCCTCCCCCGACGAGCCGGAACAGGGGCTCCGGCCTACGCTGATCGAGGGGGTGCGTTCGGGTGAATCGCACACCGGAAGGGGCGCCCCGATGGACGACTACCCACGGATCGAGAATCACGGGCTGATCGGCGATCTGCAGACCGCGGCGCTGGTGACCACCGAGGGGATGGTCGACTGGTTCTGCTCCCCGCGGTTCGACTCGCCGAGTGTGTTCGGGGCCCTTCTGGACAAGGAGAACGGCGGGCACTGCACGGTCCGGCCGGCGCACCCGACCCATTCGACCAAGCAGCTGTACCTGCCCGACACCGCGATCCTGGTGACCCGGTTCATGACCGAGGCGGGCGCCGGTGAGGTGATCGACTTCATGCCCGTGACCGGTACGACGGCCACGCCCCGCCACCGGCTGGTCCGCCTGGTCCGCTGTGTGCGCGGCAGCATGACGTTCGATGTGGAGATCGCCCCCCGGTTCGACTACGGGCGTAGCAAGCACCAGTTGCACATCACCCCGCACGGAGCGGTCTTCGCCGCGGAGGACGGCACGGAACTCACCGTGCACCCCGTCCGGGAGCCGGACGACGAGCGGCTCACGGACGTTCTCACCGGCCGGGGCGCCGACCTGCAGATCTCGCTGACCCTGGAGGCCGGCCAGCAGCGCGGGCTGATCCTGGAGGTGGGAGCCGAGGGACCGCCCAGGGAGATCCGCCGTGCCGAACACGAACGGCTCTTCGACGAGACGGCGGTGTTCTGGCGCTCCTGGCTGGCGCAGTCGCGCTACACCGGGCGCTGGCGGGAGGTGGTGGAGCGTTCCGCGATCACACTGAAGCTCATGACCTTCGCCCCCAGCGGCGCCGTGGTGGCCGCCCCTACGGCGGCCCTCCCGGAGCAACTGGGCGGTGAGCGCAACTGGGACTACCGCTTCACCTGGATCCGGGACGCCTCCTTCTCCGTGTACGCCCTGCTGGGACTGGGCTTCACGGAGGAGGCCAGGGCGTTCATCATCTGGCTGGGCGACCGGGTCAAGGAGCGGGCCGGCAGCGCCGGGAACACGGGCCCGCTCAACATCATGTACAAGGTCGACGGCTCCTCCGACCTGAACGAGCTGATCCTCGACCACTGGGAGGGCTATGCGGGTTCCGCCCCGGTCCGGATCGGCAACGGCGCCGCCACCCAGCTCCAACTGGACATCTACGGGGAGGCGCTGGACAGCATCTACTTCGCGCACCGGCACGGCTTCGAGGTCGGGTACGGGGGATGGACCTCGCTGCGGACGGACCTGGAGTGGCTGGCCGACCACTGGGACCAGGCGGAGGAGGGTATCTGGGAGACCCGCGGCGGTCGCCAGGACTTCACGTACGGCCGGGTGATGTCATGGGTGGCGTTCGACCGTGCTCTGCGGCTCGCCGAGGCGAAGGGGTGGCCGTCCGCGGCCGACCGCTGGAAGGCCGAGCGGGACGCCGTCTACGAGCAGGTCATGGCCAAGGGGTGGAGCGACGACCGGCGGGCCTTCGTCCAGCACTTCGGCAGTGAAGTCCTCGACTCCTCGCTGCTGCGCATGGCGACGGTCGGGTTCCTCACCCCCGGGGACCCGATGTGGGCGGCGACCCTGGACGCCATGGAGCGGGAACTGGTCAGCGACAGCCTGGTCTACCGGTACAACCCCGACGCCTCGCCCGACGGCCTGCGCGGCTCGGAGGGCACCTTCTCCCTGTGCACGTTCATGTACGTCGACGCCCTGGCGCGCGCGGGACGGACGGACCGGGCGAGGCTGGTGTTCGAGAAGATGATGGGGTACGCCAACCACCTGGGCCTGTACTCGGAGGAGATCGACCCGACGGGCCGACAACTCGGCAACTTCCCCCAGGCGTTCACGCATCTCGCCCTCATCGACTCGGCCATCACTCTGAACGGCGCTCTCGACCGGCGATAGTCCGTGGTACGCCCGCCATGAGGTCAGCCCTCGCCGTCGGCGCCGCCGCGCCGTAGGTCGGCCCGTACGCCGGCCCGCAGGTCGGCGTCGGTGAGGCCCTCCAGCTCGCCGTGGGTGTCCAGCCAGTACAGCAGGGCGACCGCGGGGATGACGAGCACGACGGCGACGAGGGTGACGAACGCCAGCCAGCGCAGTGTGGTGTGCGCGCCCGCGCCCTCGGAGACGGTCAGCGAGGTCGGGACGAGGTAGGGGCGCTGCGCCATACCCCAGGCGATGACGGCCGAGGCGACCACGCCGACCGCCGTGACCCGGGACCAGGCCCCCGAGGGGCGGATCAGCAGCCCTGCGGTGGCGAGCGTGGCCAGCACCGCCACGACGACGAAGGCGAGACCGACGCCATGGGTGAGGCCGTGCCACACATGGGGCGCGTCGCCGTGGGTGACGAACAGGGTGACGACGGCGAGTACGGCGAGGGCGGCGAGGGCGCCCAGGGCCCGTCGGCGGAAGTAGCGGTCCAGGTCCGGTTCGGCGAAGCGCCGGGCGTCCGCGGCCAGGAAGACGGCGCCGAGCGTCGCCGTGGCCGCGACGGCCAGCAGGCCGAACAGCAGGGACGTGGGGTTGGCCCAGACGTCCGTGGACGCCGTCGTCGTGGCGGTCACCCGGCCCGAGGCCACTCCCCCGGCCGCGGCACCGAGGAAGAACGGCGTCAGCAGCGAGGAGACGGCGAAGAGTGCCCCGTACAGGCGCCGGCCGGCCAGCCGCCGGACGGGCTTGCGCAGGGCGAAGCCGGCGCCGCGCAGCACGATGCCCACGGCGGCCAGCGCCAGGGGCAGCCACATGGTGGTGAAAACCTGCTGGAAGAGGACGGGGAACCCCGTCCACATGATGACCAGCACGAAGATCAGCCAGACGTTGTTGACCTCCCAGACGGGCTCCATCGCGTGGTCGATCAGCCACCGCGGGCGCTTGCCGCGCTCGGCGCCGCCCGCGGTCAGGTCCCAGAAGCCGGCTCCGTAGTCGGTGCCGCCGCCGCAGGCGTAGGCGGCGATCGCGAGCAGCAGGACGACGGCGACGACCCCCGCGATCACAGCCGGCTCCCGGCGGAGCGCGGCCCGTACGGCGTGTCCGTCTCCGGTGTGTCGGGCTCCGGTGCCTCCTCCGGCGACCGCGGTTCACCGGTCTCGTCGGCGAGCCGCCAGCGTGAGCGCATCTTGAGCAGCACCGCGAGGAACGATCCGAACACGAAGACGTACACGACGACGACCAGGGCGAACATGATCCACAGGCTGGTCGAGCGGGTCGCCGTCACCGCCTCGGCGACCCGCATGTTCTGGTAGACGATCCAGGGCTGACGGCCCACTTCGGTGGTGATCCAGCCGCATTCGACGGCGACGACGGAGGCCGCACCCGCGCACGCCGCGCCGCGGAAGAACCACGGGGAGGCGGGCAGTCGGCGGCGCCACAGCCACAGGACGCCGTACCAGAGCGCGAGCAGCAGGAGCAGGGAGCCGATCCCGACCATGGTGTCGAAGGCCCAGTGGGCGATGGTGGCCTGGGTGGCCGTCGGCCGGTCGCTCGCGGGGACCGAGGTGAGCCCGGTGACCTGGGTGTCCGGGCGGAAGCCGGCCAGGATGGAGTCGAGCTGCGGGATCCTGATGCCACCGGAGATGGTGCCGTTCGGGTGCAGCCGGCCGAACAGGTACTCCGGTACATGGGTGTCGGTCTTCCAGACGATCTCCATGGCGCCGAACTTCACCGGCTGCTTGTGGAAGACCTGCCGGGCGATGGAGTCGCCGAGCACGAACTGCACGGGCGTGCACACCGCGGCGAGCGTGAAGGGGATCGTGAAGCCGAGCCGGTGGTAGCGGTCCCGGCGGCCACGCAGCCGTCCGACGGCGTAGACGCCGGCCACGACGTAGCCCGCCGTCACGAACATGGCGAAGACGAAGTGCCAGTACTCCGGGCCGAACATGGGGGTGAAGACGGCCTTCCAGACGTTCACGTCGACCGGGTTGCCGGCGGAGTCGAGGGTGAAGCCGCGCGGGGTGTTCATCCACGAGTTGGCGGCCAGGACGCCGAAGGCGCCGAGCAGGGCCACGAGCGGCAGGGGCAGTCCGAGCAGGAAGTGGGTCCGGGCGGGAAGCCTTCGCCAGCCGTAGAGGTAGACGGCGATGAGGACGGCCTCCAGGAAGAACGCCCACGCCTCGACCCCGAAGCCGATGCCGAAGACATCGCCCCACCGCCCCATCATGCCCGGCCACAGCAGTCCGAACTCGAAGGACAGCACCGTGCCGGTGACCACGCCGATCGCGAACTGCACCGCCATGACGGCCGACCACCGCCGTGCCAGCAGCAGTGCGGTGGCATCGGCACGGCGCAGGCCGTAGCCGTGCATGACGAGCGTGATCAGCGGCAGCGCCACGCCCAGGGGCACCAGGATGATGTGGGAGGCCAGGGTGAAGGCCATCATCGATCTGGCCGGCAGCGTCTGCGCCGGTGCGTGGGCCAGCAGCAGGACCGTGTGCATGTGTCGTCTCTCCGGGGCCGGCGCGGGTGGGACGGGTCAGCCGCCGGTGGCGAATCCCGGGAAGAGCGTCATCCCGCCGTCGACGTACAGGGTGGTGCCGACGACGTAGTCCATGAGGTCGGAGGCGAGGCCGACGGCCGCGTAACCGATGTCCTCGGGGTCGCCGATGCGGTCGTAGGGGATCAGTCGCAGCAGGTCCTCCCGGGCCTGGGGCGTCTCCCAGGCGTCGCGGTTGATGGGGGTCTTGATGGCCCCGGGGGCGATCGCGTTCACGCGGATCTTCTTCGGGGCGAGCTCCTGGGCCAGCGTCTGCATCATCATCTGTACCCCGCCCTTGGAGGACGCGTAGTTGACGTGCCCGGCCCACGGGATGATCTGGTGCACCGAGCTCATGCAGATGATCTTCCCCGCCGCGCGCGACACCTCCGGGACCACTCCGCGGCGCAGGAACTCCTTCGTCGCCTCCCGGGCGCACAGGAACTGCCCGGTGAGATTGACGTCCAGGACCTTCTGCCACTGGGCCAGGGACATCTCGGTGAACGGGGCGTCCCGCTGGAGCCCCGCGTTGGCGACCAGGATGTCGATCGTGCCGAACTCCCGCACCATCCGGTCCATCATGGCGACGACCTGCTGCTCGTCGGAGACGTCCGCCTCGTAGGCGGCCGCCCGGACCCCGAAGCCGGTGATCTCCCCGACCACCTTCTCGGCTTCTTCGGCGCCGGCCACGTAGTTGACGGCGACATCGGCTCCCGCCCGGCCCAGGGCGACGGCCGTCGCCCTGCCGATTCCGGAGTTCGCGCCGGTCACAAGCGCCTTCTGCCCGCGCAGCAGGCGGGCGGGGATCACGCCCTGGGATGTCCCCTCGGTGGAACTCACGATGTCCTGCTCCTCCACTGCGTGCCCGCTTCCGCCGGGCCCGTCGCCCGGCGGTCCGGGCCTCAGACAAGCACCGGGGAGGGACGGCGGCACGCGGTGGCGGACCGCGTTGCGCTGCCCGGCGGAGGAACTTCGCCCGGTCGGGGTCCGGGCGCCGCCGCAGGCTCAGCTCAGCCGCTCCAGCAGGTGGTCGCCGACGCGGAGGGCGTTCGCGATGGCCGTCAGGGACGGATTGACCGCGCCGATGCTCGGGAAGAAGCTGGTGTCGACGACATAGAGGTTGTCCAGGTCGTGGGCCTTGCAGTTGACGTCCAGGGCCGAGGTCGCCGGGTCACTGCCGAAACGCACCGTGCCGGCCTGGTGGGCGGTGGCACCGATCGGCATCCCCTTGTGCAGGTAGATGCTGTGGGACAGCAGACGGTGCTCGTGCATGCCGAGATGGCCGAGCATGTGCTGGAGTCTGTGCCGCAGGCGCTTCAGACCGGCGATGTTGTTGCCCTCGTCGAGGGTGAGCCGGATACGGCCGCCGTCCTCCAGGGTCACCCGGTTGTCCGGCTGCGGCAGGTCCTCGCCGCACAGCCAGAAGTCGACGGCGTGATGAGCCAGGACCTCGAACGGCATGTCCGGCGTGACCGCTCCGGCCCAGCGCGGGGCCTCGCCGTGGATCTGCTCGGCGTCCGACTTGCCGAGCATCTGGATCCCGCCGAGCGGGTACTCCCAGTCGTCCGCGCCCAGGTACCAGTCGTGCAGGGCCAGGGTCTTCTGGAACTGGGTGTCGTTGGGTTCCTTCGAAACGGCCATCAGCGCCAGGTTGTTGTGGCGCATGTAGTGCCGGCCGACCACGTCCGAGCTGTTCGCCAGACCACGCGGGTGCCGGTCGTTGGCCGAAGCCAGCAGCAGCGCCGCGGAGTTGACGGCCCCGCAGGCGACGACCACGACGTCGGCCGAGAACCGGGCCTCCCGCTCGCCCGGGAGCTGGGCGACGACGGTGGTGACGCTGCGTCCGGCGGCATCCGTCTCCAGCCGGGTCACCCGGGCATTGGTGACCATCTCCACGTTCGGATGCCGCAGCGCCGGCTCCACACAGATCACCTGGGCGTCGGACTTGGCACGGACCAGACAGGGGAAGCCGTCCACCCGGTTGCAGCGGATGCAGACACTGGAGTGGGTGGCCCGGCCGTCCTCGCCCTGGGTGAGGTTGACCCCGATCGGCAGGTGGAAGGGGTGCAGCCCCTGCTTCTCCAGGTCATGGCTCAACTGCGCGATCCGCGGCTCGTGTTCGACCGGAGGGTACGCGTACTGGGCGCTGCACGGCCCTTCCGAGGGATCCTCACCGTGCCGGCCGTGCACCAGGTAGAGGTGCTCCGCCTGGGTGTAGTACGGCTCCAGGTCGTCGTAACCGAGGGGCCAGGCGGGGGAGATGCCGTCGTGGTGGCGGAGTTCGCCGAAGTCCTCGGGGCGCAGCCGGAACAGTGCCGCGCCGTAGAACTTGGTGTTTCCGCCGACGTAGTAGTTCACCTCGGGCGGGAACTCGTTGCCGAGCCGGTCCAGCCAGAACTCCGGGGCCCGGTACTTGGCCTTGACGAACACGGCCGTGGAGTCCCAGTTGTCGCGTTCGCGCGGTAGGTAGTCGCCGCGTTCGAGGATGAGCACCCGTTTGCCGGACGGGGCGAGGCGGTGGGCCAGCGTGCCGCCGCCGGCACCGGTACCGATGACGATGACGTCATAGGGGGGCAGGGCGTCCATGGCAACCACCGTCCTTGTTCGCCTGGTCCGCGGCCGGTGCGGGTCTCCCTCCTTCGAACGTACGCGCCGTACGGGCGTGCGGCACCCGGAGCGGGGCCCGCTGCGGCACGGTCACAGCACGGCGATCGGGTTCACCGGGGAGCCGGTCGCCGCCGGGAGCCGCAGCGGGGCGATGACGCACAGGAAGTGCCAGCGCTCCTGCTGCTCGCACACCGGTACCAGCTCCTCGAAGTCCAGGTAGTCCAGCAGATGCAGCCCCATGGCGTTGACGGCCAGCACGTGGACGGGAAACGCGACCTCGGCGACCGCGCTCGGCGCGGCGTCGCTGTTGCCGTCCGATCCCAGGACCGACACGCCTCGCTCGGCCGGGAAGTCCATCGCCGTCGGATGCAGGCCCGCCCGGGTCCGCGTCACGTCCCAGGGCCCGAGGCTCCGGCGCCGCAGCCGGTGCCCGACCCGCACGAACAGCAGGTCGCCCGGTCCGACCGTGGTCTGCTGGGCGGTCTCGGCCGCGACGAGGTCCTCGGCGGTCACCTGGTCGCCGGGCTCCAGCCACCGCACCCCACGCAGGCGCGGGATGTCCAGGAGGACACCGCGGCCGACGATTCCGTCCCGCACCAGGTCGAGGCTGAGCGCTGCGGCGCCGTCCGGTGTCACGGTGCTCGACGGGACGCCGCCGTACAGCTCGCCGTCGAAGATCACATGGCACAGCGCGTCGAGGTGACTGTCGACGTCACCGTGCACGTTCATGGCGAACCGGTCGCGGGCGAACGCGAGTCCGGGCGCGGCGGTCTCCCGGTGCGTGGGAGCCGTCATCCGATGGGACGCGGGCTCCGGACTGTCCGGAGCGGACCGGGTCTCGACGGTCGCGGCCAGCGACACGGTACGCCCGCACCGGACCCCGGCGGCGGCCGTCACGACCCGCTCCGGCGTCAGCCGGTCCAGCGCGCCACGCTGCTCGTGCCCGCCGTCGAGGGCCTGGTCCCGCAGTCGGCGGTACAGGTCACGGAAGGCCGCTTCGGAGAGGGTCCGCGGTGCCGCGGGATGCGAGGGCGGGGGCTGCTGGTGCGAGGTCATCCAGAACTCCGGGTCGGGTCGACTCCTGCCGACACCGAACCACCCGAACGCCCGGGACACACGCGGGGCGTCGGCGGATTGCGCCGATCGGCGGCACCCGGCCCGGCTCCGGCACCGGGCGCGAGGACGCCCGCCCCGGGGTGCGGGTGGTGTGCGCGCGGACTAGGCTTCTGCACACAAGGTCAGGCTCTCTGGGCGCCCTTGCGGACACCGATCGCCTCAGATGATCAGTTCTTTCTCCGGAGACCCGACGAGCGCGGTGCGTCCCCTCGCGACAGGCAGGGTGGGCAGCGGCCGAATCACTCTCTCGCCATCTCGTGTCTTGCGCGCCGGAGCAGCGCCGGCTTCAAGGGTCCACAGCTCGCACTCCCCGTGGAGGTCGGGATGAGAGTTGTCGTGGATCTTTCGCGATGTGAAGGGTACGCACAGTGCGCGTTCCTGGCTCCGGACGCCTTCCGGATGCACGGAGAGGAAGCGCTGATGTACGACCCGGGCCCGGACGACGCCCAGCGCGACCGGGTGCTGCGCGCCGCGGCGGCCTGCCCGGTCCAGGCGATTCTGGTCGACCTGCTGGAGGGACGGGACGCGGCCGTGGAGGCGTCACCGTCATGACCAGCGCCGAGAACCTGAGAGCCTTCAAGCGCGACGGCCGCATCGTGGTCGTCGGGGCGTCACTGGCCGGCCTGCGGGCCGCGGAGGCATTGCGCGACGAGGGTTTCACCGGATCGCTGACCATGATCGGGGACGAGCTGGGCGAGCCCTACGACCGTCCCCCCTTGTCCAAGCAGGTTCTGACGGGGTGGGTGTCCGCCGGTGGCACCACCCTGCCGCGCCGTCGTGACATCGACGCGGAGTGGCTGCTGGGCGTGCCCGCCGGCGGGCTGGACCTGGCGACCAACCACGTGCGGCTGGCCGACGGACGCGAGGTGCCCTTCGACCGGGTGCTGATCTCCACCGGGGTACGGGCCAGGCCCTGGTTCGTGGAGAGCGAGGCGGCCCTGGACGGGGTCTTCGTCGTACGCACCCGCGAGCACGCCGAGGGCCTGCAGCGGGCCCTCGCCGCCGGGCCGTCCCGTGTGCTGGTCATCGGCGCGGGATTCACCGGCTCCGAGATCGCCTCCATCTGCCGCGAGCGGGACATCCCGGTGACCGTCGCCGAACTCGCGCCGGCCCCGCTGGTCGGGGCGCTCGGCGCCATGATCGGCGAGGTGGCGTCGGACATGCAGCGCGCCCACGGGGTCGACCTGCGCTGCGGTGTCAAGGTCACCCGGCTGGAGGGCGACGCACAGGGGCACTTCCGCCGCGCTCACTTCGACGACGGCAGCACCATCGACGCCGACGTGGCGGTGGTCGCGCTCGGGGGCATCCGCAACACCGAGTGGCTGCAGGGCTCCGGACTGGCGGCGGGTGTCTGGGGCATCGCCTGCGACACGGGCTGCCGCGCCATGGACCTCAACGGCATGGTCACCGACGACGTCTTCGTCGCCGGGGACGTGGCGCGCTGCCCGAACCCGGTCTACGAGTACCGGCTCATCTCACTGGAGCACTGGGCCAACGCCGTGGAGCAGGCCGAGGTCGCGGCCCACAACATGGTCAACGGCCAGGCGGACCGCTGGCCCCACCTGTCCATCCCGCTGTTCTGGTCGATCCAGTTCGGCGTCAACATCAAGTCCGTCGGCGTGCCGACCTTCGCCGACGAGGTGGTCGTCACCCAGGGGTCGGTGTCCGACCGCCGCTTCGTCGCCGCGTACGGCTACCGAGGCCGGGTCACCGCCGCGGTGAGCTTCAACAACGCGAAGTGGCTCGACCACTACCGGCGTCTCATCGAGACGGCCGCACCCTTCCCGCCGCCCTGCCCCACGCCCGACCAGCCCGCCGACAGGAAACCGGTGCCCGTCGACTTCCCCGGCCCCACCCTGCTCGCCCAGGGCGCCACCGTGGTCGTCACCGGACACGACCCGGGTGAGCGACGCGTCACGGCCGCGTACCAGCACCACCGGTAGGAGGGAAAGGGGAAGTGAGATGACCACGACCGAGACGCCCGACACGCTGCGCCGGATCCTCGACTACTCCTCCCGGGCCGACCCGTACCCGCTGTACGCCGAGCTGCGCAGGACGCCGGTGGCCCGGCAGGAGGACGGCAGTTACGTCATCAGCACGTACCGCGAGCTCACGGACATCCTGCACAATCCGCACCTGAGCTCCGACATCCGCAATCTGGCGCGTCCGATGCCCTCGGCCGAGGGATCGGCCACGCCGGCGTTCCTCAACATGGACCCGCCCGAGCACGACCGCCTACGGCGTATGGCGATGCGCCACTTCGGCCCCCCGCACACCCCGGGGCTGGTGACCGGCCTGGAACCCGCCCTGACCAGCACCGTCAGCGGCCTGATCGACGACTTCGCGGGCAAGGAGCAGATCGACGTCGTCGACGACTTCGCCTACCCGTTCCCGGTCAGCGTGATCTGCCACCTCCTCGGCGTGCCACGCGAGGACGAACCGAGGTTCCGCATCTGGGTGAACGACCTCATCAACTCGATCGACTACGACCCCAAGACCGATCCGAAGGAGAAGCTGGACAAGGGGGCGCAGGCCCGCAAGGACCTGCGCGAGTACCTCGGCGGACTGCTGGAACAACGCCACCGCGATCCGGGCGACGACCTGTTGTCACGGCTGGCCCACGACGACGGGCCGGACGGCCGGATGACCGACGAGGAGATCGTCAGCACCGCCAACCTGCTGCTGGTCGCCGGCCACGAGACCACCGTCAACCTCATCGCCAACGGCATGCTGACGCTGCTGCGCCACCCGCCGGTGCTGCAACGGCTGCGCGACGAACCGGATCTGACCGTGCCGCTGGTCGAGGAACTGCTGCGCTACGAGCCGCCCGTGCAGATCATTCCCTGGCGGGCGGCGTACAGCGACATCACCGTCGCCGACACGGTCGTCCCCAAGGGCTCGCAGATCATGCTGATGCTGGCCTCGGGCAGCCGCGATCCGGACCGCTTCCACGATCCCGACCGCTTCGACCCGGACCGGCGCGACAACCAGCACCTCGGCTTCGGCAGCGGCATCCACCTGTGCTTCGGCGGCCCGCTGGCCCGGCGGGAAGCCCAGATCGCGCTGAGCGAGCTGGCACGCCGCCTCGACCGGCCCACACTGGTCACCGACCCGCCGCCGTACCGGCGCAGTCCCGTTCTGCGCGGGCCGATCCATCTCCTCATCAAGCAGAACGGCGGTTAGGCGCGACGGGCGGTTTGGGGCCGCGCCTGCTCCCCACGACGGTAGACCGGCCCCCGGCCCGCCGCCGCGATCACCAGGCCGCGCGGGGAGTACCGGTCGACGCCGCCATCGGCCTCGCCGGTCCAACCACTCCTCGGCCGGGCGACTGACACCATCGACGGATGCGGGCCTCCGCCGAAATACCGGGCGGGCGCCCCGAGTTGGCCGCCGCCCGGGCCGGGCAGCCGGGCGCGGCCCGTACGTACGCAGAGGTGACGCCGCCGAGCACCGACCCCGACGCGGGCAACAACACCGCGGCGATCGTCGTCCACGCCCCGGGCCACACCCCGGGCACCGGTGACACGGGTGACGGCGCTGGGGGTACGGCGGGTTCCGGCGGCAGGTCCGAGGGCAACGGCACGGGTGCCGGCACCGGCACCGGTTCCGCCGCGGTGACGGGTGGCACCGGGCACGGGGCCATGGCCGACACCGGCGCGAGCCCCGTGGTGCCGCCGGCGACCGTGGCGTCGGCACTGGCCGTACTCCTCGGCGGGGCACTGTTCTTCGGCTTCCGCCGCCGCAGGCAGGGCTGAGCCGGGGCCGGCCGGCGGAAGACCTGCGCGGCACCCGGCGGGCCGCCGCGCGGACCCGGCATGCGCTTGCCGTGCCAGTGGGTTGAACCGCGGGCGGGGCGCAACCGTTGAGTGCCGCGGGTGTTCTAGCGCTCCAGGCCCGCGCCCGCCGGATCGGCGGCGGCCTGTACGAGGTTCTGCTCCAGGCGTTCCAGAGTGCGCAGGGCCGCGGCACGCTCGTCGTCCGAGAGACCCCCCGTCGAGATGTCCTCGAGTTGGCTCCAGACCCGTTCGACCTCGCGGCGCAGGGCATGGCTGGCAACCGTGGGTTCGATGAGTGAGGCGCGCCTGTCGGTGGGCGAGGGGCGGCGGCGGACAAAGCCGGCCTGCTCCAGCCGCCGGACGGTGCGCGTCATGGTGGCGGCGTCGGAATCCAGCAGCCGCACCAGGTCGGCCTGCCGCTGGGGGCCGAGTTCCCACAGGTGCATCATGACCAGCTCCTGGCCCGGGTGCAGACCGATACGGCGCAGCAGCTGTCCCGCGAACATGCGGTGCAGGCGGGCCAGGCGGAAGATCGCGTGACTGACCGGCCCGCCGCTTGCCGCGCCCGGCACGGGGACCGAGGCCGCCTGTCCCGCCTCCAGAGGACCCTGCTGGGCCCCGGGTCCGGGCTGCGTCATCTCTTTCCCTCACTTTCCTGTCCGGTCAAGTTAATCCTACCTGGCTGCCATCGCCGCGCGCCGGTCCATCGCCCGCGCAGATGCGGCAACAAGGTGGGCCGTGTGACCGCCTTCACATCCAGCCGGGGAAGAGAATCGCCGGATTTACCTGTTCGGACAGGTGATTTACTTGTTCGGACAGGCATTCGCTGTGAGGGAGAGACCATGACCACCGCATTCGATCCGATCGACCTGGGCGGCAGGCACCTGGCCAGCCGCGTCGTGATGGCGCCGATGACCCGCAGCCGGGCCTACGGACCCGGCGCGGAACCGACGGAGCTGATGGCGACGTACTACGCGCAGCGCGCCGGCGCCGGGCTGATCGTCACGGAGGGCATCCAGCCGTCGGCGGTCGGCCAGGGCTACCCCGACACCCCCGGCCTGCACACGCCCGGGCAGGTGCGGGCATGGCGGACGGTGACCGACGCCGTGCACCGCGAGGGCGGAGTGATCTTCGCTCAGCTGATGCACACCGGCCGGATCGGTCACCCGAGCCTGCTGCCCGACGGTCTGGTGCCGGTGGGGCCGTCGGCGGTGGCAGCCAAGGGCCAGGTCTACACCCACGAGGGTCCCAGGGACTTCGTGACGCCGAAGGAGCTGAGCGAGGCGGAGATCCGGCAGACGATCGCCGACTTCGCCGACGCGGCCCGCAACGCCGTCGAGGCCGGGTTCGACGGCGTGGAGATCCACGGAGCCAACGGCTACCTGATCCACCAGTTCCTCGCCCCCGGCTCCAACCACCGCACCGACGCCTGGGGCGGTAGCACCGAGGGCCGGATCCGCTTCGCCGTCGAGGTCGCGACGGCCGTGGCCCAGGCGATCGGCAGCCACCGGACGGGCCTGCGGATCTCGCCCGGAAACCCGTACAACGACATGGCCGAGGACAACCCGGGCGAGGTCTACTCCGCCCTGCTGGACGCCATCGCCGGCCTGGACCTGGCCTACCTGCACCTGATGGAAGGCCCGGACCGCGATCTGACGGCGTCACTGCGCAAGGCCTGGCCCGGCACCTTCGTCCTCAACCCGTTCACCTACCCCGACGCCACCGGCCCCGACGCGCTGAAGCTGGTCGAGGACGGCAGCGCGGACATGGTGTCCTACGGGGCGCTGTTCCTGGCCAACCCCGACCTGCCGCGCCGTCTCGCCGCCGGCGGTCCGTTCAACACTCCCGACCCGGCCGCCTTCTACGGCGGCGACCACCGCGGCTACACCGACTACCCGACCCTCACCGCCTGAGCGGCGAGGCCGCCGAGACCGCCGCACAGTGAGTCACAGAGGCGTGCGGCGGTTCTCGTCCTCACCCGTTTCCCCCTGGGAGTTCCCATGTCCAAAGCGATCACCTTCTCCGAGTACGGCACGCCCGAAGTACTGCGGCTGTCCGAGGTCGCCACGCCGGAGCCCGGCCCGGGCCAGGTCCGGATCCGAGTGCGAGCCGCCTCCGTGAACCCTCTCGACATCAAGATCCGGTCCGGCCTGATGGCCCGCACCGTCCCCGCCCGCTTCCCCGTGATCCCCGGCCTGGACGCGGCCGGTGTCGTCGACGCCGTCGGCGAGGGAGCCGACGCGGCCGAGGGCGACGAGGTCCTCGGTGCCGCCGTCGGCGGCAGCTACAGCGAGTACGCCCTGCTCGACCAGCCGGTGGCCAAGCCCGAGGCCCTGTCGTGGGAGGTCGCCGCCTCGCTGGTCACGGTCGGCCGGACCGCATCGCGTGTCCTCGGGCAGCTGGGCGTGCAGGCAGGTCAGACCCTGCTCGTCCACGGCGCCGGCGGCAGTGTCGGTTCCCTCGCGGTACAGCTGGCCGTCGCCCGTGGCATCACCGTCGTCGGAACGGTCGGCGAGCACGACATCGAGCGTGTTTCCGCCCTCGCTGCCGCCGCGGTCCGCTACGGCGAGGGCTGGGTGGAGCGGGTGAGGGCCGCGGCGCCGCGGGGCGTCGACTTCGTCTTCGACGCCTCCGGCGCGGGCGTGCTCGCCGACTCGGTCGCCCTGACCGGTGACAGCGCACGCGTCATCACCATCGCCGACATGTCCGCCGCGCAGCACGGTGTGCGCTTCAGCGCCGGCGGTGCCGACGGCGCCGACCAGGCCGGGGAGTCCCTGCCGGAGCTCGTGCGGCTGGCCGCCGCCGGCAGGCTCACGGTGCCGGTCTGGCGCACTTACCCCCTGGCGGAAGCGGCGCGGGCCCACACCGACCTGGAGGCCCACCGCAACCGCGGCAAGGCCGTCCTGCTGCCCTGACCCCTCTGCGCCACCGGCCCGCCGGACTCGGTCGCGCAGAAGGGTCGAGGAGGGGGTGCCTGGAGGACTCGCGCCAGGCCGGCGGCCACGCGTACAGCGGTGCCGGCTCGACGAGCGGGACTTCCCGGACGCCACGCAAAGGCCCCGGACCGGTCGCGGTCCGGGGCCTTCGGCATCCACTTCTCACATGAAGACAGGCCACTGGGGGCCGGGTGGGCGGCGGGCCTGTGGCCCGGCGCCGAGATCCAAGTCGGTGAGCTGGGTGACCGGCTAACACTCGGTGAACTGCGCGCCTGGATTGCCCTCGCCGTTCAGCAAGTTGCCGCCTAGGCCGTTGAGGATGCCCACCTCACCCAGGATGTCGACGCACCCGCCGCGATGCATGACCGCGCCTTGGGCGGGGGCGGCGGCGGTGGCGGTGCCGGTGGCTATGAAGCTCACGCTAGCGACAACCGCGGCCGCGACAGCGGCCTTGGAGAGCTTGCGCATGTGTCCTCCTCGGGTCGTGTGGAGCGCGCCGACATAAAGATCCACTTCGCGCTCATTTCGGAGGCTAATCCGACATTCGCCCCAGCGCTCATCGACGGAGCCATCCGGGGCCCCGAGGATCACCCGGTCGCGACGGCTCCCTGCACGGTCTACACCCCGTCAGACCCCTTCTCACGGCGCCGGTCTGGTCTCCGGCCCGGGCGCGGCGTCCTTCCACACGGTGTGGAAGGCCAGCCGCAGGCAGGCCGCCAGGGCGGGGTGCTCGATGAAGAGGGTGGTGGTGGAGCCCGCGCCGGCCACCGGGTCGGGCATGTCGCACAGCACCAGGGAGGCGTCGGCGATGACGAGTTTCAGCGGCAGTTCGGGGGCGAAGCGGGCCTCCTCGCCCGCGGCGGCGAAGCGCCGTACGTGTTCCACCGTCTCGGGGTCGTCCAGGGCGTCGTCGAGGTAGATCGCGCGGACGGTGCCGCCCGCCCGGTGCAGCCGGCGGACCACCTCCATGCCCTCCGTGTTCTCGGCCGGGGCGACGAACGGCGGCTTGCAGAAGGTGAGAAGTTCGTGTCGCGCCTGCCGCTGGATGTCGGCGAAGCGTTCGGAGATCGCCTTCGGGTCGCGCAGGATCTCGATGTAGTCCAGCGGGTCGGTGTGGTCGCGGCCCTGGAACCAGAGGGGCTGCAGGATGCCGGCCAGGCCCTGCGAGACCCGCTCCAGCCGGTCGACCGACTCCCGTTGCACCGCCATCAGCCGGGCGAGGCCCAGCTCCGGCGTGACGGCGGAGTACGTGGCCACTCGCCCGGGATGGGTGGTGGCCAGCTGCCGCCGCACGAGTGCGTCCAGCACGTCGTAGACACGCTGGCGCGGCACGTCGGCCTCCCGGGCCACCTCGGCGGCCGTGTAGGAACCACGCCTGATGAGCGTCAGGTAGACCCGTGCCTCGTACCGGGCCAGGCCCAGCGACATCAGGTCGTTGATGGTTCCGTCTTCAAGCTCCATGGCTGCACAAGGTACCTCTGGTGCCGACGAGTTGAGGCCAAGGTTTTACCAACTGGCCCTGTTCTCTTCGGCAAACTGTCCATAGCCTCTTCAGTAGCCACCACTGACCGGGGTGGCAGCAACCCATCGGTCGACCGACCGACAACATTGCCCGGAAGGCGGCTTCGCTTCGGCACCCCCCAACGCCGACTGATTGTCATGCACTTGACAGTCACACCGGTTCGCGCCGTCGTGAGGCCCACCCCATCCCCCCACGGAGGGCAGTTCATTGCGTTCTCACCGCAGAAGGACCCTGATACGCCGCGGCGCGCCCGCGCTTCTGTCCGCAGCGGCCCTGATCACCGGCGGCCTGGCCGTCGCCTCGCAGTCGGCGGCGTTCGCGACGGCGACGACCGCCGCATCGCCCACCGCCTCCGCGGTGCCCACCCACCGGCTCTGCTCGGAGCCGAGCAAGCCCGGCTACATGGCGTGCCAGGCAGTCGTCCGCACCGACCTGAAGGCGCAGCGGTCCCTCGGCCGCCACGACACCCCCAAGGGCTTCGGACCGGCCGATCTGCGGGCCGCGTACAACCTGCCGAAGGACGGCGGCAAGGGCGCCACCGTCGCGATCGTCGACGCGAACGACGACCCGAACGCCGAGAAGGACCTGGCGGCCTACCGGTCCCAGTACGGCCTGCCGGAGTGCAGCACGAGCAACGGCTGCTTCAAGAAGACCGACCAGGACGGCGGCACCAACTACCCGGCGCCCGACCAGGGTTGGGCCGGCGAGATCTCCCTCGACGTCGACATGGTCAGCGCCGCCTGCCCCCAGTGCCACATCCTGCTCGTCGAGGCCAAGTCCGCCAGCATGGACGACCTCGGCGCGGCCGTGAACCAGGCCGTCAAGCAGGGCGCCAAGTACGTCTCCAACAGCTACGGCGGCAACGAGGAGGCGGCCGACACCTCCGCGGACGACAAGTACTTCAAGCACCCCGGCGTCGCCATCACCGTCAGCTCCGGCGACAGCGGCTACGGCACCGAGTACCCGGCCGCCTCCCAGTACGTGACGGCCGTCGGCGGCACCTCGCTCAAGAAGGACGGCAGCACCCGCGGCTACTCCGAGTCCGTCTGGGGCACGTCCGCCGGCGGTGAGGGAGCGGGCTCGGGCTGCTCGTCGTACGACGCCAAGCCGTCCTGGCAGAAGGACACCGGCTGCACCAAGCGCAGCGTCGCCGACGTCGCGGCCGTCGCCGACCCGGCCACCGGCCTCGCCGTCTACGACACCTACCAGGCCAGCGGCTGGAACGTGTACGGCGGCACCAGCGCCTCCTCCCCGTTCATCGCCGGCGTCTACGCCCTCGCGGGCGCCCCGGCCGCCGACGACGTCCCGGCGTCCTACCCGTACGCCCACCCGGACAAGCTGAACGACGTCACCGACGGCACCAACGGGTCCTGCAGCGACTACCAGTGCAAGGCAGGCAAGGGTTACGACGGCCCGACGGGCCTCGGTACCCCGAACGGCGTCGCGGCCTTCACCAAGTAGACCGAAGGCGCCGACTCCGCCCCCTTCGCCCCGCCGGTGTTCCGGCGGGGCGAAGTGCTGTCCACCGGCGGGGACTTTCGGTCAACTGCACTGTTGCGGGCGGCACTTGGGACACACCGCCGGCCGGGCCCGTACGCGGAGGGAACCGGTGAAGCCGGGCGGCCACCACCCCGGGCCCGGGCGCGTGGTGACATTTCCGTGAGCCCGGACGCTGGTCACCATGGGGCCGTCGATGTGACCGGAGATCGGCGGACGGCAGCGAATCGCTGTGGACCGGTGCGAACGAGGACAGTCTTGGGCCAGGTACGGCAACCACGGCGCGTACAGGCGTACGACGGGGAACTGGGCGCGGCAGTCGCGCGGGCCCAGGACGGCGACGAGACCGCTTTCGCGGTCGCCTACCGGATCGTGCAGCCTGGCCTGCTCGGTTACCTGCACGGCATCGTCGGCGACGACGCGGAGGACGTGGCGTCCGACGCCTGGCTGGAGATAGCCCGCGACCTCGGACGGTTCAAGGGCGACGGCGCCGGCTTCCGGGGCTGGACCGCGACGATCGCCCGGCACCGGGCCCTGGACCATCTGCGCCGGCAACGGGTACGGCCCCGGGCCGGAGGCACGGAACAGGACGTACTCGACCTGCCCTCCCCGTACAGCACCCATGAGCAGGCCCTGGAGGGTCTCTCCACCGAGCGGGCCCTCGCCCTGGTCCGCGGGCTGCCCCGGGACCAGGCCGAGGCCGTGCTCCTGCGGGTCGTCGTCGGCCTGGACGGTCCCGCCACCGCGCGCGTGCTCGGCAAGCGCCCGGGAGCGGTGCGCACGGCCGCCCACCGGGGCCTCAAACGCCTCGCCCGCCAACTGGGCGCCGGCGGCGAGGCGGCGGAGGGTGTGACGGATGGGGCTCCCCGCACGCTGGGGGAGTCGACATGAACTACAACACCGAATGAACTACGACGCCGAAATGAACAACGACGTCGACAGTATGCGTACGGAAAGGCATCACGCCTCTACGCCGAACGAATCGAAACTGCCGGACAGGAGCGGAAACGCACATGGGTGAACGGCTGAGCGCCGACGGAGTCCCGGGCCGTCGGCGTGTGCACCCTGGGGGCGCCGTGTCCGGCCCGTGGGACGCACAGGAATCCCCGCTGGAAGCGCTGCTGGCCACCGTCATCCGCGCCGACCACCTCGACCCCGAGGCCGAGCAGCGGGCCCTGGCCGCCTTCCGGGCCGCCGCCCACGGCGCGGGCGCGCGCCGGGCGCGTACCCGGCGGCGGGACGACTGGCGGCTGCCCCGGGAGCGGCGCCTCCGGCGCCCGCTGCGGATGACGTTCGGCGTGGTCTTCGCCAGCCTCACCCTGGGCGGTGTCGCGGTCGCGGCCATCGGTTCCGCGCGCTCGTCGACCGACGCCGCCGGCACCGGCCGGGGGGCCGCACACCCGTCGGCGGTCGCCCCGGGCCGGCCGGGCGGTGCGGCCCCGTCGGCGGCCTCCGGCGGCCCCGGGCCGGCGGACCGGCCCTCCCGTGCCCAGGACACCGAGGCCCACTGCCGCGCCTACGAGCAGGTCGAGGAGCGTGGCAAGGCACTCGACGCGCGGGCGTGGCAGCGGCTCGTCGCAGCCGCCGGCGGAAAGAACAAGGTCGCCGCCTACTGCTCCGAGCAGCTGACGCGCACGACGGCCGGGCCGAAGGGTCCGGCCGGCGCGGGTGGCGCGGACCCCGGCGACGGCACGGCCCGCACCGGTACATCCGGTGCCCACGCGGGCGGCACGTCCGGTGACAAGACCGGCGGCACGTCCGGTGACAAGACCGGCGGTACGTCCGGTGACAAGACCCGGAACGGCGGGACGAGCGGCGGGGGCGGCCGGGCCGGCGGCGGGAAGGGCGGCGGGAAGCATTCGTAGCCCTACGGGTTCAGTACGACCTTGCCTGCGACCGTGCCGGACTCGGCCAGCCGCAGGGCGTCCGCGACACGGGCGAGCGGCAACCGGGCGGCGATCTGCGCGGTGACCTCCCCCCGCTGGTACGCGGCGAAGACCTGGGTGAGGTCGGCACGCAGCCGGGACCGGAACCGGTTCCTGGCCAGCGCCCGCCCGGCCCAGACGTTGAAGAAGCAGGCGTGCCGGCGGTTGGGCAGGGCGTTCCACAGCCACACCCGGCCGAGGAGCTTCAGTACGGGCCACTGCTTGGAGCCCTCGGCGTCACGGGTGGAGGCGCTGCCGTACGAGACGAGGGTGCCGCCGGGGGCGAGGAGGCGCCAGGAGTCGACGATGCCGCTGCCGCCGACGTGGTCGAACACGGCGTCCACCCCGTGGGGGGCGAGTTCGCGGATCCGTGCGCCGACGTCGCCGGTGCGGTAGTCGACGGGAGTGACGCCCCTCTCCCGCAGCGCGTCGTGGTGGTGCGCGGACGCCGTGCCGATCACGTGCGCGCCCGCCGCCTGGGCGAGCTGGACCAGGACCGAGCCGACGCCGCCGTTGGCGCCGTGCACCACGACGGTCTGCCCCGCGCGGACGCGGGCCTTGCGGTGCAGCATCTGCCAGGCGGTGATGCCGTTGACGACGAGGGTCTCCGCCTCCGCGGCACCGATCCCGTCGGGCACCGGCACCACGTCCGCCGCGTCGACGAGCACGTGGCTGGCCCAGCCGCCGACCTTGACCAGCGCGGCGACCCGGGTGCCGGCGAGGCCCGGCTCGACGCCCTCGCCGGTCGCCAGCACCGTACCCACGAGGTCGTAACCGGGGACGAACGGGAACGGCGGCTGGTCGTAGTAGCGGCCACGCCGCATCTGCTGCTCGGCGAAGGAGACGCCGGTGGCCTCCATGCGGATCACGACCTGCCCCGGGCCCGCGGCGGGGACGACTCCGTGCCGGATCCGGAGTCCTTCGGGCTCGACCTTGCCCGGCAGGACGACCTCGACGAGTCCTTCGCTGTGCATGACGACCTCCACCGCTTGAGTTACTTGCTTTCGCGTTCGTTAGAAGTTGTAACTCAACGGGCATGCGAGTGTCAATAACTTCAGTGATAACCTCTAACCATGGTGAGTTCCGAAGCGAAGACCCCGCGCGAGCGCTACCGCGCCCAGGTGCGTACGGAGATCAAGGACCGGGCGTGGGAGCAGATCGCCGCGGCGGGCGCGTCCGCGCTCTCCCTCAACGCGATCGCCAAACGGATGGGCATGAGCGGACCCGCGCTGTACCGGTACTTCGGCAGCCGTGACGAACTGATCACCGAGCTCGTCAGGGACGCGTACCGAAGCCTCGCCGACACCTTCCGCGCGGCCTCACAGACCGGTGCCGACATGGTCGCGCTGGCGCACGCCCTGCGGGGATGGGCCCTGGCGGACCCCCAGCGCTACTTCCTCGTCTACGGCACGCCCGTCCCCGGCTACCACGCGCCCGACGACATCACCGCGACCGCGTCCGAGATCATGGCGACCCTCCTGGACGCCTGCGCCACGCCGCCCCCGGACGGCCCGGCGACGCCGTTCGACGCGCACCTCGAAGACCACCGGGACTGGGCGGCCGGCCACCCCGCCCCGCCCGCGGTTCTCCACCGGGCCCTGGCCTTCTGGACCCGGCTGCACGGCGTCCTGTCCCTGGAACTCGCCGGCCACTTCACCGGGATGGGATTCGACCCGGCGCAGCTCTTCGCCGCCGAACTGGACGGCCTGTCCGGCCCGTCGGCGCGTTGACCGCACGGTCACCGGGGCACCGTCGCCCCCAGAGGGCGCGCCGTTGCGGCAGCAGTCCGGCGGTGAGGGCGTGCGCCACGGCTGCCGACGCCGTGGCCTGCGCGAGGCCTCGTCCCCGCCGGGAGGGAGCGGTCGACACGCTGAGATGGGCGGCCCGGCCTCCGTCCGGGCCGACGGCCGGGTCTCGCGGTCGTCCGCAGCCCGGCGGGGGCCGGGGGGCCCTCACGAGGAGAGCGTCGAGGGCCGCCGTTCCGCCGGCGGTTGGCGGCTCAGGCCCGGGTCCCGGCCGGGGAGGGGGTCTGGACCGGAGGGCGTGCCACGCGGTGGCGCCGGGTCGGCACCCCCATCGTCGGGTTGGCGACGCCCCAGGCCGCGCCCTTGCAGACCAGTTCCTTGTAGCGGGCGGCGAGGCGTCCGGTCAGGGCCGCCCGGACGGCGCGGTCATCGGCGGTGACGTACTGGATCAGGCCTTCCCTGCGGCCCAGCGAGATGCACTGGTTGAAGTAGCGGAACGGCACCTTCGGCGGCCTGCCGCCGGTCAGGCGGGCCGCGATGGCGTCGGCGGCCTGCCATGCGGTGGGGACGCCCGAGGCGCACGACATCCGCAGCGGCTTGTCGCCGGGGCCCTTCGCCATCGCCGCGTCACCGATGGCGTACACGTCCGGGTGCGAGACCGAGCGCATGGTCCGGTCGACCACGATCCGGCCGGTACCGGTGACTTCCAGGGTGGTGGCCTGCGCGATCGGGTGGACGGCGAAGCCGGTGGTCCACACGGTGACCGCGGCGGGGATCGTCCGGCCCTCGGCGGTGGTGACGCGGTCGCTCCCGACGGCGGTGACGACGGCCTGTTCGTGCACGGTGATGCCCAGCCCGTCGAAGACCCTCCGCAGGTGCCGGCGGCCCTTGGGCGAGAGCCAGTCGCCGAGGCCGGTGCGGGCGGCGAGGGCGACGTCGAGGTCGGGGCGGGCCTCGGCGATCTCGGTCGCGGCCTCCAGGCCGGTGAGGCCGCCGCCGACCACGACCACGGGCGCTCCGGCGTCCAGGCCGGCCAGGCGCTCGCGCAGCCGGAGTGCGCCGGCGCGACTGGCGATCTCGTGGGCGTGCTCGGCCGTACCGGGGACGCCCTGGTCGCTCCAGCCGCTGCCGAGGGCGTACACGAGGGTGTCGTACGCCAACTCCTCTTCAGGGCCGGTGCCGTTGACGGTCACGGTCCTGCGGTCGACGTCGACACCGGTGACCTTCGCCAGCCTCAGTTCCACGCCGGTGCCCGCGAACATCTCGCTGAAGGGCCGGGGCCTGAGATCCTGGCCGGCCGCGAGCTGGTGCAGCCGGACGCGCTCGACGAAGTCGGGCTCGGCGTTGACGAGCGTGATGGCGACGTCCTCGCGGTGCAGCCGCTTGGCGAGGCGCCCGGCGGCGATGGCTCCGGAGTATCCGGCTCCGAGGACGACGATGCGGTGCTGCATGTCCCTGCTCCTGTCTTCTGCGGATGCGCTTCCGGCGGATGCGCTTCAGCGGATTCGCCCCTTGAACCGGGCGGCCCGCCGTTTCCTGACAGGAACGTGGTGTGAAGCAGCTCACATAGCGATCGGATGCGGTCAGAAGGTGGTCAGAAGGCCCTCAACAGGGGTTCTCCATGGTCCGTGGCCGCCCACCGCCGAGTCGCGCGTTCGAGCTTGTCGGGGTTGACCTGGTTGCGGAACGCGGCGATGCCCTCGGGGGTGATCTCCAGGCACATGACGCCGATGACCCGCCCGTCGAGGACCGCCACGAGGGCCGGGCCGCCGTTGGCGGTCGTGGCGTGGACCTCGGGCGAGCCGCCGACCAGGGCGTGCTTGGCCTTGCTGGGTTTGAACAGGCCCCGC
Organism: Streptomyces sp. NPDC037288; assembly: GCF_055603265.1. Classification (NCBI taxonomy): domain Bacteria; kingdom Bacillati; phylum Actinomycetota; class Actinomycetes; order Kitasatosporales; family Streptomycetaceae; genus Streptomyces; species Streptomyces sp. NPDC037288. Next base: position 258,052 of record NZ_JBVJVY010000006.1, on the reverse strand, counting down.
ATGAACTTCGCGACCGCGAGGGCGCCCTCGAACGCCTTGGCGCGGGCCGGGACCTTCCCGCCGCCGTCGCCGATCGCGACGGCGTCCTGGGTGAGCAGCCGTACGAGCGGCTCGGTCCGGCCGCTGGTGGCGGCCACGAGGAACTCGTCGATGATCCGCCGGGCGGTGGCCTCGTCGATCTCGGCACGGGCCCGGCCGTCCGCGACGTGCTTCCTGGCGCGGTGGAAGATCTGCTGGCTGGCGGCCTCGCTGACGTCGAGGATCTCGGCGATCTCCCGGTGCGGGTAGCCGAAGGCCTCCCGGAGGACGTACACGGCGCGCTCGCCCGGGGACAGCCGCTCCAGTACGGCCATGACCGCGTACGACACCGACTCGCGCTGTTCGGCGGTGTCGGCCGGGCCGAGCATCGGGTCACCGGCGAGCAGCGGCTCGGGAAGCCACTGGCCCACGTACGTCTCGCGCCGGGCGCGGGCCGAGGTGAGCTGGTTGAGACACAGGTTGGTGAGCACCTTCGTCAGCCACGCCTCGGGGACCTCGATGCGCCGGACGTCGGCCGCCTGCCAGCGCAGGAACGTGTCCTGCACGGCGTCCTCCGCCTCGCTCGCCGAGCCGAGCAGGCGGTAGGCGATGGCCTCCAGACGTGACCTGGAGGCCTCGAACCGGTCCACGTCGTTCGCGGTCAGGGCCATGGCCGGGATCCTAGCTCGCCGCGCACACCGGGCACCGCCCGGACGGCCCACCACGGCCGTCCGCGCGAGCTGGGCGCCGACGAGCCCTCGGGGGGCTGAACCGGGCCGGCCGGGCTGAGCCGGGCTACGGACGGTCGGCGGCGGGCCGTTCGGCCGTGCCCGCCTGCTGAAGCAGCAGGCGGGCCAGGTCCCGTGCCTCGTCCGGGGTGAGTGCCGCCCAGACTCCGGGCTCACCGCCCTGGTCCTCGCCCACGTCCAGCGTGATCCGGCCGACGGGACGCTCCGGACGGCCGAGCCACAGGCACCGCACGTCGATCGTGCGTCCGCACCTGGTCACGAGAGGGGTGTCACGCCGGTCGTGCTCCGCCGTCCCCACCGTCGTCGCCGTGCCTGCCGTGCCTGCCGTGCCTGCCGTGCCTGCCGTGCCCGCCATCGGTTCACGCTCCTCCACCGGTCGGCTCCGCTCACTGCGCATGGGGAACAGCGCGCTGCACGCCCGAATTGTTCCGGGCGTCCGCGCTTCCTGCGGGAGGCCGGGACCCGGGGACGCGCCCGACGAGCCGTCGGCGCGGGTCCGGACGGTGGCGCGGCGGCAAGCGTGCGCCGCTCCCAGTGGAGTCGCAGCGCGCGGCTACCCGGCCGGGAGCGGCGACGGGCCCGTGGTGCGCAGGGTGCGCAGCGGTGAGAGGAAGGCCGGCAGGAAGCTCAGCGTCATGCCGGCCGCGCCGAGCCACAAGGTGGGCGCCGCTCCGAACGCCGAGCCCGAGGCCCCGCCCAGGACTCCGCCGAGCGGCAGGCCGCCCCAGGAGACGAACCGGGCCGTCGCACCCATCCTGCCCAGGAGCCGGTCCGGGGTGAGGGCCTGCTGGACGCTCGCCTGGGCCACCACGCGGACCACCCCGCCCAGCGAGAGGGCCGCGAGCCCGACCGCCGCCGCGCACACGCCCCACCCCGGTCGCGCGGCCGGCATCACGGCGGTCAGCGGGCAGGTGGCGAGCGGCGCGAGCCAGATGACGGGGCCTTGCCCGAGCCGCCGCGAGACACGGGTCGCCAGCAGCGCACCCAGCAGGGCACCGCAGCCCATGCCCGACAGAACCAGGCCGACGGCGGACGGCCCGAGGCCCGCCTCCCGTTCGAGGAAGACCAGCAGCATGGTCTGGTACATCACGAGAAAGAGGTTGAAGACCGCGTCGCCGAGTACGGTCGCGCGCAGGACGGGCTGGCCGAGCACGAACGTCAGCCCCTCCTTGATCTCCCGGCGCAGTCGGTGCCGCTGACTCGTCCCGCTCCTTGCACCCGCGCCCGGCTTCGTCTCACGCTTGCGGATACGGCTCGCGAGGAACCCCGACGCGGCCATCCCGACCGCGCTCGCCACGAGCGCCGCCGGCGCTCCGGCCCAGCCGGCCAGCGGACCCGCCACGGCCGGCCCGCTGATACTGGTCACCGAGCGGACGGCCGACAGCCTCGCGTTCGCCTCGACGAGTCGTCCGCGCCCCACCAGGTGCGGCAGGAAGCCGGCGTACGCGACGTCGAAGAACACGGTCAGCACCCCGTGGACCAGTGCGACGCCGTAGAGCCAGCGGACCGACAGCAGACCGGTCCACCACGCCGTCGGTACCGTGACGAGCACCAGCGCCCGCGCGAGGTCGGCGGCGACCAGCACCGACCGCTTGCGCATCCGGTCCACCCAGGCCCCGGCCGGCAGTCCCACGAGCAGCGAGCCCGCCGTGGTGAGCGCGGTCAGCAGTCCGACCTGGAACGCGTCGGCGTGCAGCGCGACGATGGCGACCATCGGCAGCGCCAGGAAGAGGATGCGGTCGCCCAGCTGACCGAGCGCGGTGGCGGCGAACAGCAGCCCGAAGTCCCCGTCACGCGGGCGCAGGCGCATCGGCTCACGACCTCACGTCGACGGCGAACTCGTAGACGACCTCGCGGCGTACGTCCGGAATGACGATGTCGGCGGTCTCCACCGGGCGTCCGTCGGTGTCGTAGATGGTCCGCTCGATGCGGAGCACCAGGTCCCCGACGCCGATCCCGAGCAGGTTCGCCTCCGCCCGGTCGGCACGGGCCGGGCGCGGCACCTCGACGACGGTCTCGACGACCACGCCGATGGCACGCATGCGCTCCACGACTCCCTTGCCCGCGAGCGGACCCCTCTCGGGCAGGACGACCGGCGTGCCCTCCGTGACGGCCATCGGCTCCCAGGAGTCGGAGAGCTGGACGGGCTGCCCGTTGGCGAGGAACTCGTACTGCGTGTTGACGCAGGGGTCCCCGGGTTCGATGGAGAGCCGCTCGGCGACGGCCTCGGGGGCGGGGACGCGGACCAGGCTGTGCGCGTCCCAGGCGGCGGCCCGGCCCCGCTCCCGCCGGCCGGCGAGGGCCAGGGAGCCCCGGTGCTCACGGTGCCAGGAGCGCACCATCCGCAGGCGCTCGCGCGGCGTACGGACGTACGTGCCGGAGCCCGCGCGCCCTTCGAGCAGATCCTCGATGATCAGGCGGTCCACGGCCCGCTGCATGACGTTGCGCCCGACGCCGTACTCCTCGGCGAGGCGCGCCCGGGACGGCAGCCGCTCGCCGATCGCCCACTCGCCCGCGAGCACCCGGGCGCGCAGCGCGTCGGCCACGGCGAGGTACGGCGCCTTGCGGGGCATGTGCGACTCTCCGGTGAGTGAGGTGATCCGGACGAGTCCGCAAGCTACTTCACCGGCGGAAAGCTACTGGAGCAGCACTGCGCTCGGTCAGCCCGCCGCCATCCCTTACGGCCGGCACCACGACCCGCCGCCGAGGCGCACCCACCGCCCGTTCACGCCTGACGCGGGTCCGGCCTGAGTACGGCGAACACCGCCTGGGCGGGGTCGGCCAGCCAGGCGATGCGGCCGACGCCGGGCACGTTCGCGGCCGGCATCAGCACCGTGCCGCCGTTGTCGCGCACCGCGGCGGCGATCGCGTCCGCGTCGGCCACGGCGAAGTACGGCACCCAGCGCGCGTCCTCCCGGCCGTCCTGCAGCGGGGCCACGCCGCCGAAGGAACCCTCCTGCTGGTCGCCCTCGGCAATGCTGAGCACCTGGTACGTCATGCCCGGCGCCTGCATCTCCTGGGCGCGCCAGCCGAACAGCCCGCGGTAGAAGCCGATGGCCGCCGCCGGGTCGCCGACGTGCAGTTCCACCCACACCAGCGTGTCGTCCTCCGACACCCGCTGCAGGCCCTGCCCCGACTGGAGCACGGCGAACTGCGCGCCCTGCGGGTCGGTGAACTGGGCGAAGGCGGCGTCTTTCATGCTCACCGGCTCGGCGCGCACCGTACCGCCGGCGTCGGTCACGGCCCGTGCGGTGGCCTGGGCGTCGTCGGTGCGGAAGTACGTCATCCAGGCGGACGTCGCCCCCTCCTCGGTCAGCGGGCCGAGGGCGGCCACCGTGCCGCCGTTCTTCTGGAAGAAGCCGTAGCCGCCCGCTTCCGGGCCGGCGGAGGCGAACTGCCAGCCGAAGACGGCGCCGTAGAAGGCCGCGGCGGTGTGCGTGTCGGGGCTGCCGAGGTCGATCCAGATGGGCGAGCCGGTGCGGAACTCTGTGCCGAGCATGCGTGTCCTCCTGCCGTCCGGTGTGCAGCCACCCGCGCGGGACCCCACGAATCTGCGCAGGAGAGCCACACGGGCTGCACACAGCCTTTCGAAAGGCTCGTTAGCGTGACTGCTCGCCGCTCCCCCTGGACTCAGGAAGACCACAAATGGACTACTGCTCCTCGTGCCGCCGTCACCTCAACGGCGCCCTGGTCTGTCCAGGGTGCGGTGCCTACGCCCCGGACATAGCCCCGCCGGGCACCGACGGTTTCACCCCGACCGGTTCCGGCACGAACGGCTTCGGCACCACCGGCTTCGGCACCGAGAGCACGACCGCCGGCGGGAGGGAAGCGTCGGCGCCGCTCGCCGGCCACGGCTTGTCCGGCACCGAGTCGGCCCCCACGGCGCGGCCCGCCGTGGCCACGGACACGCCACGCGCCGATGTCGCGGATGCGCCGCCCGCTCCCCGGGGACGCGCGGCGCGGCGTCGGCAGCGGGCCCGCTGGAAGAAGAGCCGGCGCCGGGCCGTGGTGGCGACCGCCGTCGCGCTGGTCGGCGGCGGCCTGACGCTCGCCTCGCTGGACCGCGGCTCCGGCGACCGGGCCCAGGCGGCCAGCGCACCGGACCACCGCAGCATGGGCCTCACCGACGAGCCGTCGGCCGCTACCAGCCGCCCGGCGTCCACGCCCGCACCGCCCGCCACCACCACGCACCACCGGCTCACGCCCGCCACCCCGACGGCACGGACCGCGCGGACGGCCGCCGTCGACGTCCCCCGGCACCAGACCCTCACGCCCGTGTCCCGCACGGCCCAGTCCGCCGGCCACCCGCACGCCGCGGCGACGGCCCCGCGCCCGGCCGCACCGGCCGCCCCACAGCCGCGGACCACCGCACCGTCCTCCTCCGGCACGAGCACGGACACGGGCACGGGCACCGGCACCAGCACCAGCACCGGAAGCAGCGGCAGCACGGGCACCAGCGGCTCCGGTACGGCGACACAGCCGACGTCCTCCACCGGCACGGGCAGCGGCACCTCGACCACCCCGGCCACCGGCTCGACCTCGCACGACCACCTCTGCCTCGTCCTGGTCTGCCTCGGCTGAGCCCGCGGCGCGGCACGCGGCGGGACAGGGGGGAAGCACCCCCCGTTAACGTGATGGGGACGTCAAGCGTCCGGCAACCGGGGGAGAAACACGTGTTCAACACCATGTTCGGCAAGCGCCTGAGCGCGGCCGGAGTGACAGCGCTCCTGCTGGCCGCTCTCACCGCCTGCGGCGGCGGGAAGGGAGATGACGCCCCCGATCCCGTCCACGGCCTCAGGGACACGGCCCGCCACATCTCCCGGCAGACCACCCGGGCCACCCGTCCGCACCTGGTCAGGCACTGCACGACCGGCACCCACGGGAGCCGCCGCACCTGCCGCAGGGTCCAGGACGGCACCGAGACCTACCGCAGGCAACTGCGCCCCGAGCGCTGGTGCGTCCGCCTGGACGACGTCAACGGCGACCGCAGGCGCAACGACGTCTGGTACCGCGTCGACCGCACCGACTACGACCGGGTCGTGGACGCCGGCGACCACGCCCGTGTGCAGGTCGTGCCCCTGCTCCCGGACAACGGCTGCTGACGGCGGATGAGTACGACAGCGGATGTGCCGGGCGCCGGTACCTGACCAGGATGGCGGCGTGACCGCATCCTCTTCCGCGCCGGACCGCGGCCCGGTCGCCGCGCTGCTGGTGGCGACCGCGCTCCTGCTGCTGCCCCAGCTCTACGGGTGGTACCGCCTCAGTCAGGACACGCTCGCCTGTCTCGGCCGGCCGGCCGGCTGCCGGGGGCAGGGCACCCCCGTGATGTCGGCCGTGGACTGGGGGCTGTCGCTCCTCGGCGGGCCGGTCGTCGGTGCCGTGTTCCTCGGGACCACCGGGGCGCTGCTGCGGCGCCGGGCCGCGGTGTGGGCGGCGGCCGGTGCGCTCCTCGGCACCCTGGTGATGTGGGTCGTCGCGCTCTACGCACTGGGCGAAGGGTTCCAGCACTCGAACATCGACTTCTGAACGCCGTCCCGGCTCTCACTTCCGCTGGCGGCGCGCCAGCCGTCGGTCCCGGCGGACCAGTACCGCCGTGCTCAGGGCGACGAACGCGAGCGCGGCCGACAGCGGCGCGAGGAAGTACGCCATCACCGCTCCTGGCCGCCGGCCCGTGCCCGGGTGATGGCGCTCTCCACGGCGGCGAGCCGGTCGGCGAGCAGGCCCAGGGCCGCGACCGCCCGGGTCACGGGGTCGTCTTCGGGACCGCCGAGGGTACGAGCCCGGGCATGGGCCCTCTTCACCTCGGCCCAGCGCGCCGCCCGGTCGGCGTCGAGCGCACCGCGCAGCTCCGCCAGTTTCAGCAGGCTGGCCTCGGCGCCCGTGGTGAGGGTCTGGGCCTCGGCGGTGTAGTGGTCGTCGACGACGGCCTCGCGTTCGGCGTCGTTCATGACCGGCCGCAGCCGCTGGGTGATCTTGTTCATGTCGCGGTAGGAACCCTGGAGGCGGAAGGCCGGTTCCGTGCGGGTCGCCTCCGACCGGGCGGCGGAGGCGATGTAGGCCCGGTTGACCTTCAGGACCGTCTCGCGGACCGCCAGCGCATGCCGCAACACCGCCAGGACGCCGTCCAGTTCGGCCGCCGGCAGGGGCCGGGTCAGCCGGTCGGCGCGGGCCGTGGGGTCGGCCGCGGCCAGTCGGACCAGCAGGTCCAGGTCGGCGCGGTCGCGGGCGGCGAGCGGGGCGAGCACCGGGTTGGCGGTCAGGGCGTTCTCGACGAAGCTGAGCGCGAAGACGTCCTCCTTGCCGGTGAGGACGTCGCCGAGGTTCCAGACGTCCGCGCGGCTGGCGAGCATGTCGGGGACGCGGAAGCGTTCCCCGGACTCGGTGTAGGGGTTGCCGGCCATGCAGACCGCGAAGCGCTTGCCCCGCAGGTCGTAGGTGCGCGGCTCGCCGTCCCGCACGCCGTCCACGCGCCGGGTGGCGTCGCACAGCGGGATGAACCTCTGCAGCAGTTCCGGCGAGGTGTGCTGGATGTCGTCCAGGTACAGGAGGGTGTTGTTGCCCGCCGCGAGCGCGAAGTTGACCTTCTCGATCTCCCGGCGGGCGGTGGCGTCCGGGGCGTCGGCCGGGTCCAGTGAGGTGACGGTGTGGCCGAGCGCCGGGCCGCTGACCTTGACCAGCATCAGACCGAGCCGGTCGGCGACGTACTCCATGAGGGTCGTCTTGCCGTAGCCGGGCGGGGAGATCAGCAGGAGCAGGCCGCCGGTGTCGGTGCGCTTCGACTCGCCGGTGGTACCCAGCTGGCGGGCCAGGCTGTCGCCGATCAGGGGGAGATACACCTCGTCCACCAGGCGGTTGCGGACGAACGCCGACAGGACGCGGGGGCGGTGGTCGTCCAGGCGGAGGCGGTCGCGTTCGGCGGTCACCAGGGTCGTGCGACGGCGCTGGTAGCTGCGGAAGGCGGGTACCTCCTGGTCCGCGAAACGGGCCGTACGGGCGAGGAACTCGTCGATGCGCAGGCGGAGTCGCCCGCCGTGCACGCGCGGGTGCGTGCCGAGCAGGCCCTGCGCCGTCGCGGTGAGCGGGGCGTCGCCGTCGTAGCGGGGCAGGCCGGGGCACAGCTCGGCGGCGACCGCCTCGGCCAGGTCGCCCGGACCGGCCTCGGTGCCGGTGGCCGCGGCGTACGCGCCGAGCCACGCGTGCACCACCTGCCGGCGCGCGGCGAGGTCGGTCAGGCCCTCCAGGTCACTGCCGTAATTCCCGCCCGCGTGGCGGAACTTCTCCAGCAACGTGCGTGCCGCGGCCCCGAGGACGAAGCCCTCCGGGCCGCCGGTCAGCTCCTCGAAGAGGTAGGCGGCGGCCGGAGCGCCCGCCGCCCGGGCGTCCCAGGCCTCGATCGCCCCGGCCAGCTCCCGCTCCAGCTCCCCGATGGCCGGTACGGCACCGAAGGCGTCCCGGGCCCGGGCCAGCGACACCGCCCGCCGGGCCCACGCGGTACGGGCTTCGCCGGTGGTGCCGTGCGCCCAGAACAGCTGGGCGGCGGCGCGGGCGGCGGGCTCGTGGCGCAGGGTGCCGGCGCCCTCGTACAAGGGCAGCAGGGCGGTGAGGACGACGGTCGCGTCGTGGTCGTGGACGCCGCGCTCGTAGCCCTCGTCGTACGACTCCTGCGCCGCCCGGCGGACCAGGCCGGGCAGGTCGTCGGCGGCGGCGAGGGCGGCCGGGCCGTGCTCGGCGAGCAGGCGGGCGGCGAGGTGCTCGGCGCGGTAGACCTCGGGCGACTCGGACGGCAGAGGGCGGTCCCAGTAGGGGCGGTACGCGGCGAAGCCGGGGTCGGTGACGGGGGTGCGGTAGTCCGTCCCGGTGACCGCGAAGGCGACGCCGTCGCCGTGCGGGACGAGGGTGAGGTCGAGCGGCTGGGTGTTGACGGCGAAGCGGTGGCCGCCGAGCAGCAGGGTGCGGCCGTCCTCGGCGTACAGGTCGGTACGGTCGCGCAGCGCGCGGGCGGCCTCCTGGCGGGCCGCCTTCAGGCGGCCGTCGAGTTCCTCGGCGCGCACACTGTCGCCGAGGGCGCGCAGCTCGTCGGCGGTGCGGCGGACCTTGGCGACCAGTGGGTCGGAGGCGAAGTAGGCGGCGACCGCGTCGGTGTCGGCGAGGGTGGCCGAGCGCCGCCCGACGGTGTCCATGATCCGCCCGGCGGAGACGGCGAGCTGTTCGGCGCGGCGGGCGCGGGCGTCGGCGAGGGACTGCTTGCGGGCGGCGAACGCCTCGTAGATCTCCGTGCGCCGGCCGGCGAGTTCGGCGAGGAAGTCGTCGAACTCGGCGAACCGGCCGTCCAGGTCCTCCACCCGGGTGAGGACGGCCGCGAGCTGGTCGTCGCACTCCTCGGGCGTGCCGGACACGGCGAGCGCGGCGGTGACGGCCTGGGCGAGCAGCGCCGTCTCGGCGGCGAACTCGGCCCGCCCCTCACGGTCCTGGAGGGCGCGGCGACGGCCGTCGAGCGTGGCGCGGGCCCGGTTGACCCCGCCCAGCACCTCGGCGATCCGCTCCAGGACGGCCGTACGGACGGTGGCGTCGGCGATGTCGAGTCCGGTGACGACCTCGGTGACCGTGCGCAGTGCGGTGGCCAGTTCGTCGAGCCGGGCGGTGACGGGCCGGGCGGCGGCCACGGACTCGACGGCCGCCGCCTCCCCGGTCAGCCGCTCGACCTCCTCCTGCTGCCCGGTGAAGGCGTCCTCGCGCGCCAGGTACGCCACCGCGCGCCGCCCGAACCCGGCGAGGTCCTCCTCGGCGTCGGCCGCCAGCTCCTCCAGCCGGACGGCATCGACGTACCGCAGCTCGCGCAGGGTGAGCAGGTGCCCCTGCGCCTGCCGGAGTTCGGTCAGTCCGCGCACCCAGGCGGTGGCCTCGCGCGGAGCCTCGCCGCGCAGCCGGCGCACCACGGCGGCGATCCGCTCGGCGGCCTCGTCGAGGGCGTCGGCGGCCTGCCGGGTCAGCTCCCGTACGGTCTCGTACTCGCTGAGCACCTGCCCGGCGGTGGCCCGGACCTGGTCCAACGGACCGGCCAGATCGTCGAGTTCGGGCTCGGCGAGCCAGTGATGGGCGTCGGCGGCCCGCACGCAGGCCGCCACCAGCGCCCGGTACCCCTCGCTCGTCCCGGTGCCGTCGGTGACCAGCCGGGCCACGGACAGACAGTCGGCGAGCCCGCGCACGAGGTCCGCGTTGCCGACCCGGGCGAGCGCGCCGGTGCCGGTGCGCAGGGCGGCGGCGTGGGTGTCGGAGACGTACGGCGAGGACCACCACTGGACGGGATGGGTGTGCGCGGGCTCGTCCCCGTCGGCGCGCAGCACGGCGAGCGCACCGTCCTCGAACAGCGCCCAGCCCCGGCACGGCAGCGGGGTCGCGACCTCCTTGCGCAGGGTGTTGTACGACAGCAGCAGCGTGCGGCCCTCGGCGCGGGACCGGAACGCGTACAGCACGTCCTCGCCGTTCGGCGCCCGCACCTCCCGCTCGAACTCCAGGCCGCGGGCGTCGAGTTCGTACGTCTTGTGGGTGCCGCCCGCCAGGCAGTACCCGCCGGGGAAGACGATCCCCTGCTCCTCCGGCAGCCGCCGGCACGCCTGCCCGATCCCGTCGAGCCGGACCACGGTCCGGGAGAGCGTGTCGAACACCAGGTACCGGTCGGCGTCCTCCTTGTACGGCCGCACCCGCAGCAGCACCAGGGGGCCCACGCGCGCGTGCCCGACGGCGGCGTCCGCGAGCGACTGCAGGGGCTCCTGGACGGGTTCCGTGTACAGCTCGCCGCCGTCCGGGGTGCGGACGGTGAGGGCGCCGCCGACGGTCGACACGCCGAGCCCGCCGGGGACGGTGACGTAGGCCTCGCGTCCCAGCACGTGGTCTTCGCGGGTGGTCTCCGTCCAGGTCATGTCCTGGGCCGGCGGGAAGACGTCGTCGCGGTCGCCGCGCGCGTCCAGGAACCGCGCCGCCCGGCCGTCCTCGGTGAGGGACCAGCGCAGGACGCGGACGTCCTCGGCCTTCTCGCCGGTGCGGAACACCGCCAGCAGCCGGCCGTCGACCCGGCGCAGTCGCAGCAGTTTCGCTTCGCGGTAGTAACGGTGCAGCGCGCTGAACTCCCTCACGAACGCGGGGTCGTCCAGCAGACCGGATACGGCGTCCTCGGCCAGCCGCTCGCCGTCGCGGCCGTACAGCGCGAGGACGTCCGTGATTCCACCGGTTGCACCGAAGAGGAGCGCGTCCCCTACGGCCACGATGTCGCTCGGCACGCACGCGTGCTCGGTGCGGAGGCGCGCGGTGCGCGCGAGGTCCAGCCGCCCCGAGCCGAACTCCTCGACTCGGCGGGCGTTGAGCGCCTGGGCCCGCCGGGCCAGCTCAGCGGCATGCCGGGCGAGCCGGTCGCGCAGCACGTCGTAGGTACCGGCATCCACCTGCGGCGCCTCAGCGGTGGCCATGACGTGTGGTTCCCTTCGTGGGCTGTGCGGCTACGGGCTCGGGCCTGCGGGTCGCCTGCCGGGTGCGAGTGCGGGTGCTTGGTGGCTGGTGGCGCAGTTCCCCGCGCCCTTCGGGGCGCTGCCCTCAGCTCCCCGCACCGCTTCCGTTCAGGGCGGTCACCGGCGTGTCGGCCAGACCCAGTTCGCTTGCGCGGTCGAGGAGTTTCTGGAGCCGGCCCGCCTCCGGGCCGCCGCCCTTGATCTGCTTCATCAGCAGCGCCGACACCGTCAGGTTCCGCACGTCCGCCGAGCCGAGCGAGCCGAGGATGTGGGAGAGGTCGTCGGTGAAACGGCCCGTACCGTCCAGCCACGGCTTCACCAGGGACTGCGCGGTGCGGGAGTTCTCGACGAAGCCGTCCACGCCCTTGCCGAGGGAGATGGAGGACACCAGGCGGTCGAAGAAGACCGACTCGCCGCCGACGATGTCGATGTCGGCGTTCTCCAGCCCGGTCGCCAGCACCGTCGCCTGCGCCTCGGCCACCTGCCGCTGCGTCTCCAGCCCGGCCAGCCGGATCTCCTTCTCCGCCTGCAGCCGCAGCCGGTACTCCTCGTGCCCGCGCGAGGCCTCGTCCAGGGCGGCCATCGCGGCGGCCTTCTCGGTGAGACCGGCGGCCTCGGCCTTCAGCTTCTCGCCGATGGCGGTGGCCTCCGCGAGCGCCTTCGCCCTGGCGCCCTCCGCCTCGGCCAGCCCCTTGGCCCGGGACCCCTCCGCCTCCGCCTTCAGCCGCGCCTCGGCGGCCTCCGCCGCGGCCCGCGCGCCCTCGGCCTCCGCGAGTCCCCTGGCCCGCGCTCCCTCGGCCTCCGCCAGCGCCTTGGCCTGCGTGCCCTCGGCCTCGGCCCGCAGCCGCGCCTCGGTGGCCTCCGCCTCCGCGCGCCCTGCCTTGACGGTGACCTCGGCCTCCTTGTCGCGGACCTGTACGGCGGCCAGCCCCTCGGCGGCGGCCTCGGCCTGGACGCCCTCGGCGAGCCGCAGCTTGGCCCGCGCGTCCAGGTCGGCGGTCTTCAACCGGGCCTCGGCCAGTGTGAGTTCCTCGGCGGCCCGGTGCGTGGCCGCCTGTTCCGCGGCCTCGGCGGCCTTGATGTCCTTGACCAGCTTCTCCTGCGCCTCCGCCTCGGCGGCGATGACGAGGGCCTGCCGCTCCCGCTCGGCCTCCTCGACCACGCGCAGCTTCTTGATGGACTCCTCCTGCTCGGCGACCGTACGGTCCACCGCGACCCGCTCCCGGACGACCTCGGCGATGTCCCGCTTCTCCGCCTCGACCTCCTTCTCTGCGGCGATCCTCGTCAGCTGGGTCTCCCGTTCCCGGGCGATGGCCTCCAGCAGCCGGTCCTTCTCGATGCGCTCGTTCTCGACGGCGATGACCCGCTCGCGGTTCTTCGCGGCGACGGCGATCTCGCGGGCCTGGTTCTCGCGCTGTACCCCCAACTGCTCCTCGGTGCGCAGGAAGGCGCCCTGCGCGCGCAGCCGTTCCTCCTCCACCACGCGGGCGGTCTCGGCCTCCTCGCGCGCCCGGGAGGTCTCGATCTCCCGCTTCTGCTTGATCTCGGCGTCCGCCTGCCGGCGCTCCAGCTCCAGGATGGCCTCGCGGGCGTCGACGTTCTGCCGGGTGATCTCCTTCTGCTCGGTGCGCTGGGCCTCGTTGGTGCGCACGTGCTCGATCGCCGTCAGTTCGGTGATCTTGCGGATGCCCTGGGCGTCGAGGACGTTGGCCGGGTCCAGCTGGGTGAGCGGGGTCTGCTCCAGGTAGTCGATCGCCGCGTCCTCGAGGTGGTAGCCGTTGAGGTCGATACCGATCAACTCGATGATGTGGTACCGGAGTTCCTCGCGCTTGGTGTACAGGTCGGTGAAGTCCATCTGCTTGCCGACGGTCTTCAGCGCCTCGGAGAACTTCGCGTGGAACAGCTCCTGCAGCGTGTCCTGGTGACTGGCGCGCTCGGTGCCCACGGTCTGGGCGACCTTGATGACGTCCGGGACGGTCTTGTTGACCTTGACGAAGAACAGGATCCGGATGTCGGCGCGGATGTTGTCCCGGCAGATCAGCCCGTCCCGGCCGGAGCGGCTGATCTCGATCGTCTTCACCGAGATGTCCATGACCTCGGCCTTGTGCAGGATGGGCAGCACGACCTGCCCGGTGAACGACACGTCGACCCGCCGCGTCCGCGAGACGATCAGGGCCTGGCTCTGGTCCACCTTGCGGTACAGCCGGGAGAACGCGAGCACCGCGAGCAGCACGGCGAAGAGACAGACGGCGGCGAGCACGCCGAGCGCTTCCATGACACACGTCCTTGCGTCAGACGACGGGATACGGAGCCCCCCGGGGCCGCGGTGCCGGTCATCTGCCGCACCCTGCGACGGTGCCCGGCACCGCAACCCTCCGTTGTGCTCCCCACAGGAGATGGTGCGGCAGGGCATACGCCCGCGCATTGCCGGTTTCCGGCAGTGTTCACTAGTGTCTGCATGCCGGACAGGCGCTAGGAAACCGTCACCGGCGCGTCAGGAACACGGGGGGCGGGGCAGGCGTGGGGGACCAGCACGACACCGGCGGCATACCGGAGCGCTATCTGGACGGTTTCTCCCGGACGCTGGCCGAGGTCGCGGTGACCGGGCGGCGGCTGACCAGGGAGGAGCTGAAGGTCCGGCGGACCCTGGGGGAGCAGGCCGCCGACGCCGGGCACGGACTACGCGCGCTGGTCGTCGCCCACCTGGCCGCCACCCGCGCCGCCTGGCCGGCCGCCCCCGGCACCGCCGACAGCGGCCTGGCCACGCTGGCCGCCGTGGAGCAGGCGATCGACGCGTTCGCCGAGGGCTACGAACGCGCCCAGCGGCTCGCCGTACGGCGCGAGGAGGCCGCGCGCCGGGAGTTCATCGACGACCTGCTCTACGGCCGCAGCGACCTGGGCCGCCTCGCCGAGCGCGCCGAGCGGTTCGGCCTGCGCCTGTCCCAGGCCCACGCGGTGGCCGTCGCCGAGGGCCCGGACGCGTACGTCGAGGGCGGTCCGGTGGCGCGCCGTGTCGAGGCCGCCGTACTCGCCCGCTTCGACTCCCGCAGCATCCTGCTCACCACCAAGAACGGCCGGTTGCTGTGTGTCGCGCCCGGCGAGGAGGACGAGATCCTCGTCCACTTCGCCAAGCAGGCGTACGCGGCGACGGACGCCGACGGCGCAGCACCGCGGATCGCCATCGGCCGTCCGCAGCACGGCGCCGGCGGGGTCGTGCAGTCGTACGAGGAGGCCCTCGCCGCGCTGGAGATGGCGGCCCGTCTGGACCTGGCCGGGCCGGTGCTGCGCGCCGCGGACCTGCTCGTCTACCCGGTGCTGGCGCGGGACCGGCAGGCCCTGGTCGACCTGGTGGAGCACACGCTCGGCCCGCTGGCCTCGGCCCGCGGCGGAGCCGTACCCCTCCTGGACACGCTCAGCGCCTACTTCGACGCCGGGTGCGTGGCCGCCGAGGCCGCCCGCCGCCTCTCCCTCAGCGTCCGCGCGCTCACCTACCGCCTGGAGCGCATCCACAAGCTCACCACCGCCGACCCGGCCGACCCGGCCCACCGCTACATGCTCCAGACAGCGGTCATCGGCGCCCGCCTCCTGGACTGGCCGAACCGGCCCCTGTGACCACCGGCTGCCCACTTCGGGGCCAGGCTGAAAGTACTTGCATTCATGGAAAGTACTGTCCATGCTTACGGGTGTGAACGAGAGGCGGCCGACCACCGCCTCTCGCCGACCCACCCGTCGAAGGGACACACATGGACACCACGGGGGACCCCATGGACGCCCGCCAGGCGCAAGACGCGCTCGCCGCCGTCTGCGCCGCACGCACCGCGGCCCGCAAGGCCGGCGAGCGCGACCGGCCGCGCGGGTACGCCGTCGGCCAGGGACTGACGTTCGCGGCCGGCTTCACCGCGCTGGGCGTGGCCGACCGCGAGCCGCGGTGGGGGATCTGGCTGGTGATCGCCGCCCTGGTGAGCCTCACCGGCTTCTTCGTGCTGATGTGGCAGGGCGCCCACCACGGCGGGGTGACACGCTGGTTCAGCCGCGACTGCGGGCCCGGCCGCCCGGCCTGGTATGCCTGGGTGGTGCCGTTCATCCCCGCGGCCATCGGCCTGCTGGCCGCGATCCCGTACGGCTGGGCCGGCTGGTCGATCGGCTTCGGCCTGGCGTCCGGCGCCGAGTACGTCCTGCGCGCGACCCGGCATCAGGCCCGCACCGCATGACCGGCCCCGCCGGCGGCGCGCCTCCCACGCTGGACCGCGAACTGCACCACCCGACCCGGCTGGCCCTCGCCGCCTACCTCTCGGCATGCGGCGAGGCGGAGTTCGCCGTCCTGCGGGACTACTGCCAGGTCTCCGACTCCACGCTGAGCAAGACCCTCTCCGCGCTGGAGAAGACCGGCTACGTCAGCATCCGCAAGGGATACCTCGGCAAGCGTCCGCGCACCTGGGCAGCGCTCACACTCACCGGCCGCAGGGCCCTCGCCCGCCATCTGGCGGCGCTGGAGGACATCGCGGCGGCGGCCCGCCAAGCGGCCACCGAGGCGGGCGGCGGCTGCGGCTGAGCCCCGGTCACTCCTCGTCGGTCTCGACCACCGGGCGGGTGCGCCCCGGCTCGGGCAGCTCGGCCAGTTCCGCCCGGACGAGCAGGACGTCGCCGATGAACAGGTCGTACACCAGGATGCCGATGACACCGCCGATCAGCGGGCCGACGATCGGGATCCACCAGTAGGCGCTGAACGAACCGGCCACGCTCCCGGGGAACGCCAGACCGTCCCAGCCCGCCGCATAGGTGAACAGGCGCGGCCCGAAGTCACGGGCGGGGTTGATGGCGTAGCCCGCGTTGGCGCCGTAGGACATGCCGATGGCGGCCACGACGAAGCCCACGACGAGCGGCCCGAGGTTGGCCTTCACGGCCTGGTTGCGCAGGTCGATGACGGCGGCGATCAGCATGAGCAGGAAGGCCGTACCGACGATCTGGTCGACCAGCGGCCCCCAGTAGCCGCCGTGGAAGTACGGGGCCGGGAACGTGGCGAAGATGGAGAAGGTGGCGTTCGTGTGCCCGTTCACCTTCGGGCCCGGCGCGGCGGCGTCGAAGGCGTGGATCGCTTGGTGGTAGACGAGGTAGACGAGCGCCGCGCCGGTGAGGGCGCCGACGATCTGCGAGAACCAGTACGGCAGGACCTTGGCCCAGGAGAATCCGCGGCGCACCGCCATGGCCAGCGTCACCGCCGGGTTCAGATGGGCGCCGCTCACGCCGCCGCCGACGTAGACGCCGAAGGTGACGGCGAGGGCCCAGCCCCAGCTGATCAGCAGCCAGTCCCCGGCCGCCAGGAAGATCGTCGTGGGGGTGGCGGCACGGCCCGAACCGGGTAGTGCGGCGACCGCCATCGCGACCACACCGCAGCCGAAGGAGATCAGCACGAAGGTTCCGAGGAACTCGGCGAGACACTCGCCCAGCAGCCCTCCTCGGGCTCGGAGCCGGGACGGCTTGATGAGCGCAGGGATTTCGACAGCCATTGGGGCCCCCTCGAAGAGAGCGATACGGCCAACATCACCATATTGGCCCACAAACCCCCACCCCGCAGGTGGACGGTGCCCCGTCAGCCGTCGAGGTCGTCGGCGAAGTGCCGGAACCCGTGCCGGTCCCGGTGCATGCCCCACAGCGTCTCCGCGAGCACGGCCGGGTCCTTGCGCGCGTGCCCCGGGGTGATCGCCCCCGGGATCACCAGCTGGGCGACGTGAATCCCCTCCCGCGCGAGCCGTTCGTGCAGCAGATGGCCGTACGCGGTCTCCGCGGCGAACGCGATGGACGTCCCGGCCCGCTCGGTGTGCGGTACGACGGCGGTCCCGCCGTTGACGAAGAGGATCGTCCCGCGCCCCAGCCGGCGCATCCCCGGCAGCACCTGCTGCACGGCCGCGACGGGCCCGTACACGGAGAACTCGACGGGCCCGACGAGATCGCGCGGCCCGGTCTCCAGCACGGGCCGCATGAAGTCCCGGTGCGGCACCGGGCTGTACTGCAGCACCTCGACGGTCCCCACCTCGCCCGCCGCCCGCTCCAGCGCCCCGGCCAGTTCCTCCGGCTTGCGCACGTCGGCGACGAACCCCCGGGCGCCGATCCCGCTCCCGCCGAGCTCCCTTGCCAGCACGTCGAGCCGCTCCCGGTCCCGGGCGAAGAGAGCGACGTCGAACCCCTCCCGCCCGAACCGTCGCGCGACAGCGGCCCCCAGCCCCGGACCGGCCCCCACGATGGCGATGCTGCTCATCAGTGTTCGCCCTTCCCGACGCATTCCATGACGCGGATGTCAAACCTGCCCGCCCGGGACCCGGAGGACGGACGAGGCGCCTGCTCGAACCCGTTCGCCGGCTCTCCTCCTGCTCTCCTTCGAGCTTGCGCCATACGTGTGCATCCGTCACACGATCGGCCGCGCGTCGGCCGCTCAGGGCGTCGAGCGCGCCACCGCGCAGCAAGGATGGCGAGTAGCCGATGTCATGACGTGCGCGGCCCGCGAGCATCAGGAGACAGACGACCAGTGAGCATCCTCAACGAACCCCATGGTGCCGCCGAGGAGGCGTACGAGAGCGAGGTGCCGGTCAGGGGCAGGCGGCCGGGCAGTGTCGTGGTGAAGTGGATGACGACCACCGACCACAAGACGATCGGCACGCTCTATCTGGCGACGTCCTTCGCGTTCTTCCTGGCCGGCGGCGTGATGGCGTTGATCATGCGTGCCGAGCTGGCCCGGCCGGGCCTGCAGATCGTCTCGAACGAGCAGTTCAACCAGCTGTTCACGATGCACGGTACGATCATGCTGCTGATGTTCGCCACGCCGCTGTTCGCGGGCTTCACCAACTGGATCATGCCGCTGCAGATCGGCGCCCCCGACGTGGCGTTCCCGCGGCTGAACATGCTCGCCTACTGGTTGTACCTGTTCGGCTCGCTCATCGCGACGGGCGGCTTCCTCACCCCGGACGGCGCGGCGGCCTTCGGCTGGTTCGCCTACACCCCGCTGACGGACGCGGTCCACTCACCCGGGATCGGCCCCGACCTGTGGATCATGGGCCTGGCCTTCTCCGGCTTCGGCACCATCCTCGGCTCGGTCAACTTCGTCACCACGATCATCTGCATGCGCGCCCCGGGCCTGACCATGTTCCGGATGCCGATCTTCGTGTGGAACGTGCTGCTGACCGCCGTCCTCGCCATCATGGTGTTCCCGGTGCTGGCCGCCGCGCTGTTCGCCCTGGAGGCGGACCGCCAGTTCGGCGCCCACGTCTTCGACCCGGCCAACGGCGGCGCCCTGCTGTGGCAGCACCTCTTCTGGTTCTTCGGCCATCCCGAGGTGTACATCATCGCCCTGCCGTTCTTCGGCATCGTCACCGAGGTCATCCCGGTGTTCTCCCGCAAGCCGATCTTCGGTTACATGGGCCTCGTCGCCGCGACCATCGCGATCGCCGGTCTGTCCGTGACGGTGTGGGCCCACCACATGTACGTCACCGGGGGCGTCCTCCTCCCCTTCTTCTCCTTCATGACCTTCCTGATCGCCGTGCCGACCGGGGTGAAGTTCTTCAACTGGATCGGCACCATGTGGCAGGGGTCCCTGTCCTTCGAGACACCGATGCTCTGGGCCGCGGGCTTCCTGGTGACGTTCCTCTTCGGCGGCCTGACCGGCGTCATCCTGGCCTCGCCGCCGATGGACTTCCACGTCTCGGACTCGTACTTCGTGGTCGCCCACTTCCACTACGTCGTCTTCGGGACGGTCGTCTTCGCCATGTTCGCCGGATTCCACTTCTGGTGGCCGAAGTGGACCGGCAAGATGCTGGACGAGCGCCTCGGCAAGATCACCTTCTGGACGCTGTTCGTCGGCTTCCACGGCACCTTCCTGGTCCAGCACTGGCTGGGTGCCGAGGGCATGCCGCGCCGGTACGCCGACTACCTGGCCAGCGACGGCTTCACCGCCCTGAACACGGTCTCCACGATCAGCTCGTTCCTCCTCGGCCTGTCGATCCTGCCGTTCCTCTACAACGTCTGGAAGACGGCCAAGTACGGCAAGCCGGTGAACGTCGACGACCCGTGGGGCTACGGCCGTTCGCTGGAGTGGGCGACGTCCTGCCCGCCACCGCGGCACAACTTCGTCACCCTGCCGCGGATCCGCAGCGAATCCCCGGCGTTCGACCTGCACCACCCCGACATCGCGATGAGCGAGCACGAGGCCCAGGCCCCGGCGAGGACCGACCGGGGCCACGGGTGAACGGTCCGCCGCGGCAGGGCTTCGACGCCGCCCTCGCCAACGAGGTGGAGGGCTACCTGCTCTGGCAGGCCCGGATCGCCGAGGCGCAGCAGCGCGCACGGGAGTTCACCGGGCCTCTGGACTGGCTGACGACCGGACAGCGCGAGGAGATCGAGCGACGCTACGTCGCCGACAGCCTGCACCGGGCCCGGACGGACCTGGAACGGATCGCGTCCCGCTGCGCGTCGCTCCGCACCGAGTACGAAGGCCGCTACCAGCACCTGCGCCGACGCTGTGTGGCCCTGACCCTGACGGTGTGCGCGGGCTGTACGGCGCTGGCGGCACTGTTGCTGGCACTGTGACGTGGGCGGGAGCGCTTCGCGCTCGACGGCGTCCGCGGTGAGTCCCCAGCGGAGTTTGGTTCCGACCCACTCCGAGATGTACCGGCACATGACGTCGACTGCCGGCGGCAGCGGTCAAGCAGAGTTCCGATGGGGGAAGGCCGTCAGGCCGTCCCCCTCACGCCATCCAGAAGAACACCGCCGTCATCCGCTTCTCCTCCAGCGTGGAGCCGTGGTAACCGGTCGCGCTGTGGACGAGGTTGGCGTTGTACAGGAGCAGGCGGTTGTACCTGTGCGGGACGCGGATGTCCTCCTCGAAGTGGTCGGACGGGACGTACCGCGTGCCGAGGGCCTCGACGAGGTTGTTGTGCGGGGCCTGGACGATGTTGCCGCCGAGCCGGCCGCCGGGGAGTGACTGTCGGTAGAAGGCGGTGCCGCAGTCTTTGGGGACGCCGGGATTCAGATACAGCACGGCGGCGTACCGGCACAGCGCCCGCGAATCCGTGTGCGGGCGGGGCTCGCTCTCGCCCTCGCCGACCACCTGGACGCAGTTGTGGTTCAGGGTGCCGCCGCCGGGCGCCTGCTGCACCCAGAGGTCCTTCGCCCCGGTGGCCTTCTTCACCAGCCTTTCGACACGGGCGAGTTCGGAGGGTTCCAGTCCGGGCATGGCGCGCAGGCCGGGCCAGGTCTCGGAGGTGTACGGGTACCCCTTGACCCAGTCGTCCTTGGTCAGGCACCGCTCCCGTACGGCGTCGATCTCGGGCAGGGCGTCGTCCAGGACCCAGTAGTCGCGGCCCTTGGTGGGCTTGCGGTAGGGGAGGACGGGGAGGGCCGCGGGCATGCGGGGCGGGGGCTGTGGGGGCATGTGGCGAATCTAGGACTGTGTTTCGGCTGCTTTCTCCCGGAGACCGGTCAACGTTTGACCAACCGTTCGTCATGTGCGCCAACACGTGGCAATCGACGTCCGGGCCTGAGCCTTCGGCAGTTTTTACCTGATCCACAGAGACGAATCGCTCCCCCGTCCGTACTGCTGTGCGTCCGAACCGCCCTGCGCCAACGCCGAGGCGGGATCCACGACCGGGCAGGAGGCACGGTGCGCTTTTCGCGGAACGCGACGGGAACCCTCTTCGTGGGCGGTGCGATGGCCATGACCCTCGTGGCCCTGGCCTACCCGAGCATGCTCGGTCTGACCACGGTCACCACCGCCCAGGACCGCGTCATCGCCAACACCCAGTGGGGACCGCTCACCGAGCAGGACCGGGACTTCGTGGTGAAGGTGCGGGCCGCCGGTCTCTGGGAGTACCCGGTGGGGCAGATAGGGCTGCAGAAGGGCACCACGCCGGGGGTCATCACGGCCAGCAAGCACCTGGTCGACGGACACGCGGCACTGGACATCACCTGCCGCAAGATCGCACCGATGCTGAACATCACGCTGCCCAACCTGGCGAGCCCCCAGCAGCAGGGCTTCGTCAGCCAGCTGAAGGCGGACAGCGGCAAGAAGTTCGACAGCGACTTCGCCAACATCCTGCGGATGACGCACGGCGCGATCTTCAACACCATCTCGAAGATCCGTTCCACCACCAAGAACTCGCTGGTGCGCGCCCTCGCCGACCAGGCCAACAACACGGTTCTGGACCACATGACGGTGATGGAGAAGACGGGCCTGGTCGACTTCGACCAGACCCTGTTCCAGCAGACGACCCCGCCGAAGCTGCCCAACTCCGACCTGACCCCGCCACCCCCGGCCGCCGGCCAGCCGGAGGTGGTCCTCACTCCGCCCCCGAACCCCACGTCCACGCCCGTCGACATCAACGGCATCGCGGGCGGCTCGGGGGCGAGCCCGAGCCCGACCGTGGGTTAGGCCAGCCAGACGGTCGTGTCGGGCGGGAGGACTGCACTCCCGTCGAGCGGCGTACTGGCCAGCAGCACCTCGCCCGGCGGCAGCGGCACCGGCTCGGCGGTGAGGTTCGTGACACAGCGCCAGGTCTCCGAGCGGGTGAAGTCCAGGACCCCGGCGGGCGCGTCCGGTGTCCAGGTCAGGGTCTCGCCCTCCAGCAGCTTGCGGCGCAGGCGCAGGGCGGTGCGGTACAGCTCCAGGGTCGAACCCTCCGCCCCCTTCTGCGCCTCGACGGCGTACGACGCGAAGGACGCCGGCTGCGGCAGCCAGGCCGCGCCGCGCCCGAAGCCGTACGACGGTCCGCTCCTGGTCCACGGCAGCGGCACCCGGCAGCCGTCGCGGCCCTTGCGGACATGCCCCGTCTGCTCCCAGATCGGATCCTGGAGGACCGACGTGGGCAGGTCGGCGACCTCCGGCAGGCCGAGTTCCTCCCCCTGGTAGAGGTAGGAGGATCCGGGCAGGGCGAGCATGAGAAGGGTCGCGGCGCAGGCCCGGCGCAGGCCCGCCCCGGTGTCGATCGCGGGCGCGGTGCCGCCGGACAGCAGCCAGGCCGCCGGGTCGGTGCCGGGCGGCAGCACCAGGCGGGAGGCGTGCCGTACGACGTCGTGGTTGGACAGCACCCAGGTGGCGGAGGCGCCGGCGGCCCGGGCGGTGGCGAGGGAGTCGGTGATGACCTGCCGGAGCTCCTCCGCGTCCCACCCGGTCTCCAGGTACTCGAAGTTGAAGGCCTGGCCGAGTTCGTCGGGGCGGGCGTACAGGGCGCGGCGGGCGCCCGGGACCCAGGCCTCGGCGACGGCGGTGCGCGGCGGGCTGTAGGCGTCGAGGATCTTGCGCCAGTCGCGGTAGATCTCGTGGACCTCGTCGCGGTCCCAGTACGGGTGGCTGCCCGGCGGGACGCGCGGCAGGGCCGTCTCGCCGGTGGCGCCGATGTCTCCGACGTCCCGCAGCGGCTCGGTGAGGTCCTTGGCGAGGCCGTGGGCGACGTCGACGCGGAAGCCGTCGACGCCCCGGTCGGACCAGAAGCGCAGGGTGGTGCGGAAGTCGGCGCGGACCTCCTCGTTGTCCCAGTTGAGGTCGGGCTGTTCGGGGGCGAAGAGGTGGAGGTACCACTCGCCGTCCGGGACGCGCTGCCAGGCGCTTCCGCCGAACACGGACTGCCAGTCGGTGGGCGGCCGTTCGCCGTGCGCGCCCCGGCCGGGCCGGAAGACGTAGCGGTCGCGGGCCGGGGAGCCGGGGGCGGAGCGCAGGGCCTGCTGGAACCAGGGGTGCTGGTGCGAGGTGTGGTTGGGGACGATGTCGACGACGACCTTCAGGCCGAGCCGGTGGGCCTCGCCGACCAGGGCGTCGAAGTCGCCCAGGGTGCCGAGGCGGGGGTCGACGTCCCGGTGGTCGGCGACGTCGTAGCCGCCGTCGGCCAGCTCCGACGGGTAGAACGGGCTCAGCCACAGGGCGTCGACACCGAGGCCGGCGAGGTGGCTCAGGCGCTGGGTGATGCCGCGCAGGTCGCCGAGGCCGTCGCCGTCCGCGTCGGCGAAGCTGCGGGGGTAGACCTGGTAGATGACGGCCTGGCGCCACCAGTCGGGGTTCTTGGAGGAGAGGTCCAAGGAGCGGTCTGCCATAGGGGCCATACGGGATCCCTTCGGGGAGGACGACAGTACAGATCTGTCCACATGACCCGGAAAGGGAACCTTCGCAAGGACGCGCGGGGGAGCGTGTCAGCAGTGGTCCAGCACCGCGCGCACCTCGGCGTCCACCACGCGGTACCGCACCACCCGCCCCTCCTTCTCCCCGGCCACGACGCCCGCCGCCCGCAGCAGCCGCAGGGCCTGGGAGACGGCGGGATCGTTCATTCCGGTGGCCACGGCCAGGTCGGAGACGGCGAGCGGGCCGGTGCGGTGCAGGGCGAGGAGCAGGGCGAGCCGGTTGGCGTCGGCCAGCAGCGAGAAGCGGCCGGCCCAGGCGCGCACCCGGTCCGCGTCACCGATGGCGGCGATCGCCTCGCACACCCGGTGACCGTCGATGGTGCGCCGGTCGGCTCGGTCGGCAGGCACGAGATGCATGGCGCCATCCTCGCAGGCGGCTCTGTGATCTTGCATACCTGCACGGGTGCGCAGCTATGCAGTGCCCGGCTCGCACCCGTACGGTGGGCGGGCCGTGGTGCTCGGGAAGTCGATGAGAACTCGACGCGGCCCTCGCCACTGTGATCGGGGAGTTCTCGTCCCGTCCGGCAGCAGCCGGGCCACTGGTCGGTCGTACGACTGGGAAGGCAGGGACGGCGGACGCACGACCCCCCAAGCCAGGAGACCGGCCACGGCACTTCGAAGTGATCCACGAGGTGCTGGAGCGTTCAACCCGATGGCCGATGCTGCTTCCTTCCGCTGGCGGCGCGAGGACACCCTGAAGACGGCGGGACTGCTGGCGGTGATCGTCGCCCTGCACGTCGTCGCCTTCGGGATCCTCTTCCTGCTGGTCGTACCCGAGCACTACAGGGTCGGTACCGACGCCTTCGGGATCGGGCTCGGCGTCACCGCCTACACCCTCGGGATGCGGCACGCGTTCGACGCCGACCACATCGCCGCGATCGACAACACCACGCGCAAGCTGATGGCCGACGGCAAGCGGCCGGTGTCGGTGGGGTTCTGGTTCGCGCTGGGGCACTCCAGCGTGGTGGTCGTCCTCGCGGTGCTGATCGCCGGCGGCACCCGGCTCGCCGGCAAGGTGATGGACGAGCACTCACGCACCCACCAGGTGCTGGGCTTCCTCGGGACGACGATCTCCGGCACGTTCCTGTACCTCATCGCGGCCCTGAACCTGGTCGCCCTGGTGGGCATCCTCAGGGTCTTCCGGGCGATGCGCGCCGGGGCGTACGACGAGCGGGAGCTCGAACAGCACCTGGACGCACGCGGTTTCATGAACCGGATCCTCGGCCGCCTCACCAAATCGATCAGCCGGCCCGGCCAGATGTTCCCGCTCGGCTTCCTGTTCGGGCTCGGCTTCGACACGGCCACCGAGGTCACGCTGATGGTGATGGCCGGTTCGGGCGCGGCGGCCGGTCTGCCCTGGTACGCGGTCCTCTGCCTGCCGCTGCTGTTCGCCGCCGGCATGAGCCTGTTCGACACCCTCGACGGCACCTTCATGAACTTCGCCTACCAGTGGGCGTTCTCCAACCCCGTCCGCAAGGTCTTCTACAACCTCGCCATCACCGGCCTGTCCATCGCGGTCGCCTTCTTCATCGGCACGATCGAGCTGGTCGGCGTCCTGCACGAGAAGTTCGGCCTGCACGACGGCGTCACGGGCTGGATCGCCGGACTCGACCTGGACAACGTCGGCTACCTCATCGTCGGCCTGTTCGTGGTGGTGTGGGCGGCGGCACTGTCCTACTGGCGCCTCGCCAAGGTGGAGGAACGCTGGACGGCGAAGCCCGCCGCCGCCGACTAGCACCACTGCGTGCCGAGGCGGGACGCCCGCCCGTGGCTCAGGTGCCGGACGGTGGCGGTCACCGTCGCCTTCCACCGCCCCGATATCGCGAGTGATCTGGCCGTCCACCGCCGCAAGTCCGGGCTGCCACCGCCGCATCCTGGTCGTCGAGGCCGACGACAATCGTCTGCCCGCGGTCCGCCTCGGCTAGCGCTCCACGGTCTGCAGGTACAGCTTGACGTACCGGTCCACGTCCACCTGCAACGCCACGTCCACCAGGGCCTGTTCGCGCCTGCCCTCGTGGATCTCGGACTCGCCGGGGCGGGGGCGGCGGTCGACGATCGTCTGGCCCCGGGCCGGGCCGGGCGCCAGGGAGACCTCGACGGGCAGGAGCCGGGTGGTGATGCCGTCCGGGTCGGCGACCGCGCACACCGCGCCCGCGTCGCCGAGGCCGCCCGCCTCCTCCGCCTCCGGGGCCTCTCCCTGCGTGGTCGGCCGGTGCGCGAGGAGTTCGCCGGCCAGCCGGGTGCCGGGGTCGCTGCTCGCGCGCAGCCGGTGGACGTCCGGGGCGTCCACCACGACCTGCATGAACACGTCCAGGCCGTACATGGTGATCGGCACGCCGGCCGTGAGCAGGATCGCCGCCGCCTCCGGGTCGTGCCAGACGTTGAACTCGGCGACCGGCGTGGCGTTCCCGACGGCCACCGCGCCGCCCATGAAGACGATCCGCTCGATGTTGCGGGTCACCTCGGGGTGGCTGCGCAGCAGCAGAGCGATGTTCGTCAGCGGTGCGGTGGGGATGAGGGTGACCGGGCGGGGGGAGGCGAGGATCTCGCGGCGCAGGAGGGCGACCGCGTCCAGGTCGGCGGGGCGGCGGGCCGGTGCGGGCAGGCCGAGGTCGCCCATGCCGTCCGAGCCGTGCACATGCCGGGCCGAGCGGGCGGGTTCGATCAGCGGGCGTTCGGCGCCCCGGCCCACCGGGATGTCCGGGGCGCCCGCCTGCTCCAGCACGGTCAGGGTGTTGCGGACCACGCCGTCGACGTCCGTGTTCCCGGCCACGCAGGTCACCGCCCGCAGGTCCAGGCCGGGGTGGCGTACGGCGAGCAGCAGGGCCAGGGCGTCGTCGACGCCGGTGTCGCAGTCGATGATCACGGGGATGGGCTGACCGGTCACAGCGGCCTCCTTCGTCGTACCGACGCTCAAACCCTAGATCAGCGCACGGCGATCAGCCCTACGGCGATCAGTCGCACAGCCGTCGGTCCACCGGCGATCAGTCCCACAGCCCGGTGCCGCGTGCGGCCACCCGGGCGGTGATCCGGGCCAGCAGCTGCGGCACCGGAAGCTCCCCGGGGCGCCGGCCGTCCCGCAGGCGTACGGCGGCCAGCCCGGCCCCGGCCTCACGGGCGCCGATCACCGCCTGGTACGGCACCAGGCGGGCCGCGCGGATCCGGGCGCCCAGGGTGCCGCCGGCGGGACCGGCGAGCTCCGCCCGCAGGCCCAGCTCCAGGGCCTGCCGTACGACCGCCGCCGCCTGTTCCTCCTGCTCCTCGGCGACCGGCAGCACCACCAGCTGGACCGGGGCCAGCCAGGCCGGGAAGGCGCCGGCGTGCGCCTCGATGAGGTGGGCGACGGCCCGCTCGACGCTGCCGATGATGCTGCGGTGCACCATCACCGGGCGGTGCTTGGCGCCGTCGGCGCCGATGTAGTGCAGGTCGAAGCGGGCCGGCTGGTGGAAGTCGATCTGCACGGTGGACAGGGTGGACTCACGGCCGGCCGGGTCGGCGATCTGCACGTCGATCTTCGGGCCGTAGAAGGCGGCCTCGCCCTCCGCCTCCTCGTACGCCACCCCGGACGCGTCCAGCACCTCCCGCAGCAGTTCGGTGGCCCGGCGCCACAGCTCGGGATCGGCGACGTACTTGCCGCCCTCACCGGGCAGCGAGAGACGGTGGCGTACGGCCTCGATGCCGAGGTCGGCGTAGGCACGGCCGATCAGCTCCAGCGCGGCACGGGCCTCCTGAACCGCCTGGTCCAGGGTGCAGAAGATGTGCGCGTCGTTGAGCTGGATGGCCCGTACGCGGGTCAGTCCGCCGAGGACACCGGAGAGTTCGGCACGGTGCATGCTGCCCAACTCGGCGATTCTGAGCGGCAGTTCGCGGTAACTGTGGGAGCGGGAGCGGTAGATCAGGGCGTGGTGGGGGCACAGGCTGGGGCGCAGCACCACTTCGTCGGACTCATCGGGTCCCAGCCGCATCGGCGGGTACATGTCGTCGCTGTAGTGGTCCCAGTGCCCGGAGATCTCGTACAGCTCCCGTTTGCCGAGCGCGGGCGAGTACACGTGCCGGTACCCGGCGCGGCGTTCGGCCTCGCGGATGTACTCCTCCAGGGTGTGCCGTACGACCGCGCCGTCGGGCAGCCAGTACGGCAGGCCGGCGCCCATCAGCGGGTCGGTGTCGAACAGGTCCAGCTCACGGCCGAGCCGGCGGTGGTCGGGCAGACGGTCGTCCATGGGGGTTCCTCCTCGCCAGGAGGGGCCAACACCCCGTGACACGCCAGAAGCCCCGGGGCGTTCGCCCCGGGGCTTCGATGCTGGTCAGGTGTCAGCGCGCCGGGACGGTATCCGGCGTCGTCGTGCTCTTCGGGCACTGCTGGGCGCGCTGCATACGCCCACCGTAGCCGCCGTGAAGCCGCAGGTCGAGGCGTTTTCGGCCGGGCACTCACCCGGACGGACCCAAGCGCTGGTGAGGCGGGCGGGGCGGTGGTGCCGTGAGAGCAGGCACCCCACCGGCCCGCAGCCCAGGAGGCACCTCTGCCATGACCGACGCGATACGCCCCCGTGGCCTCCCGCTCTGGCTCACCGTCGCCGGCCTTCTCGGCCTGGGCAGCTGCGCGGCTCTCGGTCTGAAGCACCCGGCGACCGCTCCCCAGCCCCTCCCGACGATCGACAAGCAGGCCCCGGCGCCGAAGCCGTCCGCGCGGGCCGACGGCTCCACCCTCACCGACGCGCAGGCACAGGCCGCGCTCGTCACCCAGACCGACCTCGGCGCCCCCTGGACGCCGACCGCCGGTGCGGCCACCTGGCGGGACGGGCTGCTGAAGGCGACCACCGAGGCCGGCGACTGCCAGCCGCTGCTGGACGCCCTCTACACCGACGAACTCCTCGGCGGCCCCGCCCGCGTCGCCATCGGCCTGGACGACGCCGACACCGACGCCCAGCTGCGCTACCAGATCGCCGCCCGCCGTCCCGCCGACGTCGACGCGGCGCTGCAGTGGCTCGGCACGATGCCGGCGCGGTGTGCGCGCTTCACCGCCACCACGGAACTGGGGATCCTCGAGGACGTCCAGGTCACCGACGCCCCGCTGCCGGAGGTCGGCGACGCGCGCCAGGGCCTGCACATCAGCGTCGCCGCCGTGACCCCGGACGGGCAGGAGGCCCTGCTCTCGCTGGACCTGGCCGCCGTCCGGGTCGGCGAGGACGCCTTCGCGTTCACCAACGGCGGTCTGGGCGACGTACCGAACGACGCGACCCAGGCCGTCGTCCAGGTCGGCGCGCTCCGCCTGGCGGACGTCCGCAGACAGGGGCGGGCGCAGGTCTGATCCTCGGGCCTGCCGGGGTGAGCGTCCTAGGACGGCGTCGACGCGGACGGCCCGGCCGTCGGCGTCCCCCCCGTCACCAGCACCACGGCACCCTTGTCCAGCCGGGCGTACAGCCACTTGACGTCGGCCTCGCGCAGGCCGATCCAGCCGTCGGTGGTGGGGTGGTCGCCGGGAGCCTCCGGGTCGTGGGCGAGGGCGATGGCGAAGGTGGCCTTGCGCGTGTCCGCGGAGCGCAGCTCGATCCCCCATGGGGCTGTCGGCCTCGCCGCGCCGCCACCGCTGCCGCTGCCACTGCCGTCGAGGCCGTTCCCTGCCTTCGGCGACCGCGCCTGGTACTTGCCGATGACGGTGAACCGGCCGGTGGGTGTGGGCTGTCCCGGCACGCCGGAGGAGACGGGCAGGACCCGCCCGTCGACGGTCATCGTCATCCTGCCGAGGTCGACGACGGCGTCGGCGGCCTCGGTCGCGGAGGGGGCCGGGCTCGGGCGCACGCCGGGACCGGTGGCCGGGGTGGTACGGCGGCCGGGGCCGGAGTCGTGGCCGAGGCCGGCGGTCAGGGTGACGGCGACGGCCGCCGCGGCCGCGACCCCGGCGAGCGCGACGGCCGTACGCCGGCGACGGCCGCGCCGTACGGCGAGACGGCGGATCTCCGCGCCGGGGACGGGCGGTGCGCACTGGTGCTCACCAGCCAACGTGCGCAGCGCTCCGGACAGTTCGGCGGGGCGTCCGGTACCGGTGCCGTCGAGGCCGGCGTCGTAGCCGCGGTCATCGGACACGGTCGGCCTCCCTCTCCCCCTCGCCCAGCACCCGCGCCAGTGCCGCGCGGCCGCGGGACAGGCGGGCCTTGACCGTACCCACCGGGGCCCCGGTTTCCGAGGCTACTTGCTCCACACTCAGGTCGCACAGATGGTGCAGGACGACGGCCATCCGCTGGGCCTCGGGCAGCGTGCGCAGTGCGGTGACGAGCGCGGCGTGCCCGGGATCGGGCCCGGGGACGGACTCCGGCGGCGGGGTGCGCCGTACGAGCTCCAGCCACCGCCGGGCGCGCCGCCACCGGCTGACGGCGAGTCGCATCGCGACGGTCCTGACCCACGCCTCGGGCGCCCCGTCCGCGAGGAAGTCACGCCGCCGGTCCCAGGCCCGTACGAACGCCTCCTGCACGACGTCCTGCGCCTCGCCGTGATCCCCGGTGAAGGCGTAGAGCTGTCCGGTCAGCCGGGGAAACGCGGTGGCGTAGAACGCGTCGAACTCGTCCTCGGTCATGCCACCCCCGCCATCGGTCCCCAAATTCCCCGAATCACCGTGCAACCCGGAGCGCTTCACGGTGCGTACAGGTCCCGTACGCCGCACATGGAAACACACCGTAGGGGAACCGATGACGACCAGAGCCAGCCGCCGTCCCGCCCACCGACCCGGCCGCCGGCCCGAGTTCGGCGGCTACGCCGCCGTGGCCTGGCCGCGTCTGCTGCGCACGGCCCAGCTGCTGACCGGCGAGCCGGCCCGGGCCGACGCCCTGGCGCGCGCCGCCCTCTCCGACGCGTACGCCCGCTGGCGGCGCATCCCGGGCAACGACACCGACTTCCACGTACGGCGCCTGCTGGTGCGCCGGCACCTGCGCCGCCGGCCGCGCGGCACGGGGTCCGGCCCCGAGGGCGGGCTCGCCCGCACCCTCGCCGCCCTGCCCGCCCGCCAGCGGGTGGTGCTGGTCCTGCGTCTGGGCGAGGGCCTGGGCCGGCTGGAGACCGCCGAGATGCTCGGCTGGTCGGTCGGCGCGGTGAAGTGGTACGAACGACGGGGGCTGAAAGCCCTGGGGGCAGCATGAAGCAGAGGCAACCCGGTGCGCTGCACGAGGAGTTGAGCGAGGCCTTCGCCGCCGCCCTGGACGAGGCCCCCCGCACACCCGTCCCGCTCGCGGCCATCGAGCGCGAGGGCCGGGCACGGCGCCGCCGGCGCCGGATCACGGCGCTGCTGACCTGCTGTCTGCTGGTGCTGGGCCCGCTCGGCTACGTCGGCCTGCGACTGGCGGGCAGGCCGGCGTCCGGGCCCGCGACGCCCGCAAGGACCGGGACGGCCGGGGCCGTGCGGGTGGTGGCGGCCGGCGAGCGCGTACGGCCCCTGGCCGCAACGGAGTTGTGGCTGACGAAGGACGGGGCGCACTGGTCGGCGCCGCAGGGCGGGGGCGAGTTCCTGCCGGTCGCGGGGCTCTCCTCGGGCTCGCCGGCGGTCACCCTCCGGCTGGAGGTGCTGGACGGGCGGCTGCTGCTGTCCGGCGTCCACCACGGCGGCGGACCGGCCGCCCGTGTCGAGGTGGAGGCACCGTCGGGCCGCGTCCCCGGGACCGTGCTCACGCTGGCGGGCTCCCCCGGCTGGGACGCCTGGTACGCGACCGCCCCGTTCACCGCCACCCACGACAAGCGGGTGCTGCTGGACGCCCGGGTCACGGTGTACGACGGGGCCGGCAGGGTGCTGGCGCGGGGCGGGGTGGGCTCGTGAACCGTCAGCCGGTGAAGCGTCCGTTCGTGAAGCGTCTTCTCGTGCATCTGCGCCGCCGCCGGGGCCGCTGGGCCCGGCGCGTCCTGGTGGGACTTCTCACACTGGTCCTCGCGCTCGTCGGCACGGTCTGGGTGGCGTACCTGCTCACGGCCATACCCGACCCGCACCCGGAGACGGTGAGCCAGAGCACCGTCTTCCTGGACGCGGAGGGCGAGTACCTGGGCCGGCGCGGCCCGGTGGACCGGCAGGACGTGCCCCTCTCCCAAGTGCCCCGGCACGTCCAGGACGCGGTGATCGCCGCAGAGAACCGTTCCTTCCGGACGGACTCGGGCGTCTCACCCAGCGCGGTCGTCCGCGCGGCCCTGTCCACGCTGTCCGGCGGGGAGCGTCAGGGCGGTTCGACGATCACCCAGCAGTACGTGAAGAACGCCCTGCTGAGCCCCGAGCAGTCGCTGACCCGCAAGGCCCGCGAGGCGCTGATCGCCGTCAAGCTGGACCGCACCCGCTCCAAGGACGCGATCCTGGAGGGCTACCTCAACACCGTGTACTTCGGCCGGGGCGCGGCGGGCATCGAGTCGGCGGCACGAAACTACTTCGGCGTGGACGCCAAGGGCCTCACGGTGGCGCAGGGCGCGGCGCTCGCGGCCGTCATCAACCGGCCGACGTACTACGAACGGGCTGGCTCCGACGCGCAGGTCACCGCGACGCTGCAGAAGCGCTGGCGCTGGGTCCTGGACGCGATGCGCTCCTCGGGCGGCATCACGGCCGCGCAGCGCTCCTCGGCCGCCTTCCCGGCCTTCCGCTTCTACCCGCCCGGTGACACGGACGGCCAGCGCCAGTACCTGATCGACGCGGCGGCCACCGAGGCCGCCCGCCGCCTGGGCATCTCGCAGGACCAACTGGCGCGCGGCGGCTACACGGTCCGTACGACCTTCGACCTGAGCACGCAGTACGCGGTCTCGGAGCGGGTGCGCGAGCGCGAGGGCGCCATGAACCCGCCGAAGGGCACCCGGCTGCACGCGGCCGTGGTCGCCATGGTCCCCGGCGACGGCGCGGTCCGCGTCCTGTACGGCGGCACGGACTACGCCCACCAGCCCTTCAACGACGCCCTGTCCGGCGCGGTGGAGGCCGGTACGGCACTGCGGCCGTTCACCGGCATCCGGCTCGGCGCCCCGCTGACCGGGCTCCCGGGCACCGCGGCCCCGACGCCGCTGGCCGTGGCCTCGGTGTACGCGACGGCGGCGGCGGAGGGCACGTACGCGACGCCGTACACGGTGGCCCGGATCACCCGGGGCGGCCACACGCTCTACACGGCCCGCCCGGACCGGCACCGGGTCATGGACCCCGGCACGGCCGCGACCACGGCGAAGTACGCCACCGTGAGCCCCCTGCCGGTGTTCACCGGCGGCGCGGGCACGGGCCCCGGCACCCGGACCCTGTGGCAGTCGGCGTACACCACCCGGCTCGCTCTGACCACCGCCCTGTTCGCCGAGCACCCGGCCACCGGAGGGCACCCGGCCACACCGGCTCATCTCCCGGCCGCGGCCGGGGATCTGGCGGCAGGCGTCCGGTCGGACGTCTTCGCCACCGCGGCGGCGAGCCCGGCACGGGGGTGAGCGGTGGCCCGCTCTTTATACGAGTGTGTTTTCGAAACCCTGGGCCTAGGCTTGGCTGATGGCCTTGGAATGGGAACAGGTAATCGTCCACTCGGCGGATCCGGTGGCCTTGGGGCAGTGGTGGGCCGAGGCTCTTGGGTGGGTCGTGGTCCACTCCTCCGACGAGGAGTTCGAGATCCGCCCGGCGCCGGATCGCCTGCCGGGGCTGGATTTCGTCCGGCTTGACGAGAGCAAGAAGGCCAAGAGCCGACTGCATCTCGACTTCAGGCCTGATGACCAGGACGCCGAGGTGGCCCGGCTGGTGGCTCATGGCGCACAGCGTGTCGACATCGGCCAGGGCGACCAGTCGTGGGTCGTGTTGGCCGACCCCGAAGGCAACGAGTTCTGTGTCCTCGGCCAGCGGCGTCAGTAGGAAACTCACATGCTCATAGGCGGCAAGGTCGGGCTCAGGGCCCGGCACGAGGAAGACATCCCGGTCCTGCGGGCCGAGCTCTACGACGACGTGGTCAACTCCTCACGGGCCGAAGGCGGGCCGTGGCGGCCGATCACGCCCGGCTCGAACGATCCGCGGCTCGTGGTGGACGACAAGAACCAGGGAAGCGTCCAGTTCTCCGTGGTGGAGCTGGAGGGCGGCACGCTGGTCGGCACGGCGACGCTGTGGGGCATCGACAACCACAACCGGTCCGCGCACATCGGGCTCGGCCTGCTGCCGTCCTCCCGCGGCAAGGGCTACGGCACCGACGTGGTCGCGGTGCTGTGCCACTACGGTTTCGTCGTGCGCGGCCTGCAGCGGCTGCAGATCGAGACGCTGTCGGACAATGCCGCGATGCTGCGCTCCGCCGAGCGCAACGGCTTCGTCCGCGAGGGCGTGCTGCGCTCCTCGGCCTGGGTGATGGGCGAGTTCCTGGACGAGGTGCTGCTCGGGCTCCTCGTCCAGGACTGGAAGCGGGACTCGAAGGTCTAGGTCGCCGTCCGCCCTCACAGCGGTGGCTGTGCCGGAGCCGGGCCCAGGGTCGTCGTGCCCGGGGCCGTGCGGTGGCCCAGGCCCGTGCGGTAGGCGTCGAGGGCGGCCTCGACACGGCCTGTGCGGCGGAGCAGGTCACCGAGGAGGCGGCACAGGTCGGCCAGGTCGCCGGCGGCGCCCGCGCGTTCCAGGAGGCTGAGCGCGCGGACGTAGTGCTCCTCGGCGGCCTCGGTGTCCCGGGCGTCCTCGGCGATGATGCCGAGCAGGCGGTGGGCCGCGGCGGCGTGCACCGCACCGCGTTCGGAGGAGAAGTCACCGAGGACGCCCCGCAGGAGGCCGGCGGCCTCGGCGGACTTGCCGCGGCGGTGCAGGACGTCGGCCAGTTCGACGGCGGCCTGGCTGCGGTAGAGAGCGGCCCGGCTCTGCGCGAGCATGGCGTGCGCTTGGCGCAACTCCGCTTCCGCCCGCTTCAGTTCGCCGTTCTGGGCGCAGACGTAACCGCGCATCCAGTGGCAGTTGGCCAGCTCGGTGCGCAGCTGCAGCTGGCGGTAGAGCTCGGCGGCCTTGGCGAGGGAGGCGTCGGCCTCGGCGACCCGGCCCTCGGCGATCAGGGTGCGCGCCACCGAGCGGTGCATCCGGGCGATCAGCGCGGGGTCGGCGGCCCGCGGGGCGAGCGCGAGGGCGAACTCGGCGGCCTGGGCGGCGCGGGCGTGCGCGCCCATGTCCATGTACGGGCCGATGACACTCGCGTACAGGAGCAGCAGGGCGTCGGGATCATGCAGTCCGCCCCGGTTCAGTTCGTCGAGGGCGGACTCCAGGAGGTAGACGGCGTACCGGAGTTCACCGGCGAGGTAGTGCGCGACCGCGCGACCGCGGACGGCCGGTACGCGCACCGGGAGGGACTGGTCCGCGAGGTGCCCCTCGGCACGTTCGAAGAACTCCCGCGCCTTCGCCAACTCGCCCGTCTCCAGCGCGCATTCGCCGAGTCCCAGCAGCGCGGCGGCCTGCTCGCCGCCCAGCCCGTGGGTCTCCGCCTCCGCGCGCAGCGCCGTGTACTGGACGGCGGCCTCCT
Source organism: Streptomyces sp. NPDC037288 (assembly GCF_055603265.1). NCBI lineage: Bacteria > Bacillati > Actinomycetota > Actinomycetes > Kitasatosporales > Streptomycetaceae > Streptomyces > Streptomyces sp. NPDC037288. Next base: position 223,174 of record NZ_JBVJVY010000006.1, on the reverse strand, counting down.
CGGCCCTGCCGTCCGCGAGGACCCGCTGCGCCCCGGTGAGCCGCAGGCGCAGGTCCGTGGCGAGGTGGGCGGGCCGGCCGACGGCCAGCTCCTCGAAGGCCACCCCCAGCCGGCCGGCGATGTGCCGCAGCGCCTCGTCGGAGGCCCGCGCCCGGCCCGCCTCCAGCGTCGAGATGTAGGCGGGCGTGTAGGCGGGCTCCGCCAGCTGCCGCTGGGTCAGCCCGCGCTCCGTGCGCAGCTGCTGCACGCGCCGCCCGATGACCGCAGGATCATCCCGTTCCCGCATCGCCTGTGCCCCCCAACTCGCGTGTGTCGTCTTGCCGTTAGGCTGCGGCACCCCTAGGTTAAACGGCGAATTAAAGCTGCTTAATACGCCGCTGTCGTGTTGCGAGGTCGCCGTGATCGGACGTACATCCGCACCCTTCGAACGGCCCGCCACACGGTATGCCAGAGGCGTCGCCGCGGCGGTGGTCGCCGTGACGACCCTCGTCCTCGCGGCGAACGCGGGCCCGGCCCGGGCAGCGGCACCGTCGGTTCCGGCCGCGCACGCCACGGCGTCGGCGGCGATGTCCCCCCACTGACGGGGCACGGGATCGGCTGGGCCGGCCACAGGGGACGGGCGGGGGCGCCGGCCGATCCGGGGACAACGACGCGGAACCGACCTACGCTGCGGCCATGACCTCTGCCGCCGCCCGCACCGCTCTCGACCTCACCTCCGACCTGCCGGCAGCGCGGCTGGAGGACTTCTACCGGGACCTGCACCGCAACCCCGAACTGTCCCTGCGCGAACACCGCACCGCCGGGAAGCTCGCCGAGCGGCTGGAGCGGGCCGGGTTCGACACCACCCAGGGCGTCGGCGGCACCGGCGTCGTGGGCCGGCTGCGCAACGGCGACGGCCCGACCGTGCTGCTGCGGGCCGACATGGACGCGCTGCCGGTCACGGAGGAGACCGGGCTGGCGTACGCCTCGACGGCGGACGGTGTGATGCACGCCTGCGGACACGATCTGCACGTCACCTGGCTGGCCGGGGCCGCGGCGGCACTGGCGGCCGGCCGGGACACCTGGAACGGCACGCTGCTGCTCGTCGGCCAGCCCGCCGAGGAGAGCGGGCAGGGGGCGGCCCGGATGGTCGCGGACGGGCTGTACGAACGGTTCGGCCGGCCGGACGTGCTCCTCGGGCAGCATGCCGCGCCCGGCCCGGCGGGCCTGTACCCGCACGCACCCGGCCTCATCATGTCGGCGGCGACGGACGTGGACATCGTCGTGCACGGCCGGGGCGGGCACGGCTCGCGGCCCGAGTCGACCGTCGACCCGGTGGTGACCGCCGCCTACCTGGTCACCCGGCTCCAGACGGTCGTCTCCCGGGAGCTGGCCGCCCGCGAACCGGCCGTGCTCACGGTGGGCCGCATCGAGGCGGGCACCCGGCACAACATCATCCCCACCGAGGCCCGCATCTCGCTGAACCTGCGCACGCAGTCACACGAGGTGCGCACCCGGATGCTGGCCGCGATCCGGCGCATCGCGCACGGTGAGTGCCTGGCCGCCGGCTGCCCGCGCGAGCCGGAGGTGACCGTCGGCAACACCTTCCCGGTGACCGTGAACGACGCGGCCACCGACGCCGCCGTGGCCGCCGTGCACGGGGAGGTCTTCGGCGCGGGCACGGTGTTCGACCCGGGCCCGGCGATGGGCAGCGAGGACTTCCCCGAGCTGGCGCTCGGCTCGATCCCGTACTCGTACTGGTTCGTCACCACCACCCCCGCCGAGGTCTGGGAGCAGGCCCCCGGTGACACGCCGCCGGAGAAGTTCGCGGCCGTGCCGAGCAACCACAGCCCGCACTTCGCACCCGACCTGTGCACGATCGCCCCCGGCGTCCGCACCCTCGTCTCCGGCGCCCTGGCCATGCTGTCTGCGGCATGAGCGCGTGCCGCGGTGGCGTGGCCGTGATGGCGGGGCTACGGAGCCGCCTGTAGCTGGCGCAGGTGCCGCTGGACGTTCTCCAGCGCGCCGCTTCGGCGGCCCGGCACGCTCTGCCTCAACTCCGCGAGCGCGGGGCCGAGTTCCCGGGCCGGTGCCGTGTCCGTGATCCGCCCCCACTGGTGGTGGGCCCGGTCCACGGCGGCCTCCACGGCAGGCGAGTCCACCGCCTGCCCCGCGCCCAGCCGGGTCCGGGCGACCGCCAGCCAGGCCCGGCAACTGCGCACCGCGTCCCCCGCGAACATCGCGAGGTCGGCGCGGACTTCGGCCCAGTGCAGAGCCTCGTCGGAGGCAGGCCCGTGGTCGCGCACGGCGAACTGCTCATGCCGGGCGGCGAGCACCTCGGCATCGGCGTGCCGCCCGGCCCGAACGGCGGCACTGATGAGGGCGTGGGGGTCTTGCCCGGTGCCGATGACAGCATCCAGGGCCTGCCCGGTGCCGATGACGGTGTGGGGGTTCCGCTCGGCACCGGGCGGGGTGGCGGGGTGGCCTCCGCGCCGGCCGAGGCGGGTGGACGGGTGGGCGACCGGAGGTCTGGGGGCCCAGCCCCCGGCAACGGCGAGCACCAGCCCCCGGCCGGCAGCGGACTCACCGACCCGAGCCAGCGCCTGCTCGTGCAACTGACCCAGCGGCGGCCGGTAACCGCTCCTCAGCAAGGTGGCGACCGCCTTCATGTACGCCGGCTCCCCCACCCCCCGCCGCCCGCCCACCGCCACCACACGACCGTAGACAGCGCTGTTGGGCCCGCAGTCCAACCCGCGCTCGGTGACGTACCGCCAGGCCTCGTCGTCCGCGTGCAGGTCCACCACAAGCCCCGTGTCCGCAGCGGAGCGCAACCGCAGCTCCTCCCGGATCCAGTGCCACGGCAGCCCCGTGTAGCGGACGGTGGCCGCGGTGGTGCGCGCCAGCGCCAGATGCGGCAGCCGCTGCCGGCGGTCCAGCTGCAGCTGGCCGGCGATGTACACGGTCAGCGGACCGGGCGCGGCGGCGGCGGCGCGCAGCCGGGTGAGGACGGCCTGCGGTTCGAGCGGGTCGGCGAGTTCCACCACGTTGGCGGTGTCGGTCCCGGACAGCACGGCGGGCGCCACGGCGGCCAGCACCGGCAGCACACCGGCCGCGTCCACCAGGCGCCCCCGGCCCACCGGCGAGGCCGCGAGCAGCAACACGGTTCCGGGCATCGGTCCTCCCCCTGTCGGCCCTGATCGGCTCTCCAGCCAGCACGGTAACCGCTGCTGCTGCAAACCCGCGCCTCAGGACCGCAAACGTCCCGGTTCGCCGTGCTCGTCGGCGGCCAACGGCACCCGGTGCACGGGCGGCAGGCCCGACAGCAGGCCGCCGAGGCCGAGTGTGCGGGCCGGGCCGGATGTCGTAGAAGTCCCCGCCGACCCGGGCGTCGGCGTCGGCGGCCGGGTACACCCGGGCGTGGTCGAGGCCCGCCGGCGCGGCGGCAGCGGGCGCGGCCCGATACGCCGGGTGTTCCCGGCGATGTCCTGGATGTGCAGGGTCTGCTTCTCCTTGCGCACGCGCACGGCGCAGGCCACCGTGGCCAGCAGTCGCCCAGGGCGACCAGGACCCTGTTTCCCGGTGTCCCAACAGTGAGACACGGGAGAGAACCGGCCGTATCCGGGCGCCCGTCACTCCCCCGGCCGACTTGCCAGGCCCTGCCCCCAGGTGTGCTCTGGAAGGCGGGGGCAAGGAGAGAGAGGAGTGCTCCCATGGCTCAAGCGGCACCCGCGCCCGGCGGCACGCCCCGTCCCGGCGTCAGGCCGGAGATCGGCGCCCGGACGCCCGAGGGGCGCGCCCGTCCGCCCGACGTCTTCGACACGCGCACCCATCGCATCGCCCATATCGCCGTCCCGGTCGTGCTGGGCCTCGTCTACGGCTACTGGGTCGCGGCCGACGCCCGCCAGGGCGGTGACATCACGGGAGGGAACCTGCTGCTCGGATGGGTCAGCGCGCTGGTGTTCGCGGTGGTGTGCATCGCCCTGCTGAAGCTGGCCCCGCGGATGCCGCGGGAGGTGCACGCGCTGCTGTGGACGGCGTGCACCGGTATCGCGTTCGGCTTCCTCTACATCCAGACGGGCCACTCGGTCTGGCGGACCGTAGTGATGTCGCTGATCGTCGCCGGATGCACCTTCGCCACGTTCTTCTACCGCTATTACACGCGTGAGGACGCGTTCGGGCACCGCGTCCGCTGAACACGCGGAGCCGACCGCGGCGGTGGGGGGGGGGGGGGAGGGAGGGGGGGGGGGGGGGGGGGGGGCCCCCCCCCCCCCCCCCCCCCCCCCCCCCCCCCCGCCCGATCTCTCAGCGAAAGAGAAAGAAAAAGTG
>NZ_JBVJVY010000006.1:213838-218859 GCF_055603265.1 Streptomyces sp. NPDC037288 | reverse complement strand
CACCCTCCCCCCCCCCTCCCCCACCACCCCCCCCCCCCCCCCCCCCCCCCCCCCCCCCCCCCCCCCCCCCCCCCCCCCCCCCCCCCCCCCCCCCCCCCCCCCCCCCCCCCCCCCCCCACTCCCCTGTTCCCCTCTTCCCTCACCCCCGTCACGTTCCGGCTCCAGGAGCCGGAGGCCCGGAAGATGCGCAAGGAGGCGGAGTGGTGCACGGCGACCGCCTCCGTCTCCCCCCACCAGGAAACACCCGTTCGGGTGAACCCTCCACCGGAGAGCCCGGTCGCCGGTGCTGCCAAGGGGTGCGGCCCGCTCCGCACCCGTTCGGCCCGGCCGTCGCCCGAACGCACTCGCCCCGCTCGCGTCCGCGCCCTGCGGGCCGTTGTCTGGAAGCGTGCCCCCACGTCTCAGGAGCGCCCTGTCGGCCGTACTGCTCGCCCTGTCCTGCCTCCTCGTGCCGTTCGGCGCGCTGGCGGCCTGGGCGGCGTACGGGCTCGCCGACACGGGCCGGTACGTCACCACGATGGCGCCGCTCGCCACCGACCCGGACGTGCGGGAGGCCGTCGCGGACATGGTCGGTGACGACATCCTGCGCGCCGTCGACCAGCACCTGGACGTCCGGCCGGTACGCGGTTCGGTCCGCCCGTTCGTGCACGACGCGGTGCGCTCCTTCACCCAGACCGAGGCCTTCCAGCTGGCCTGGGACACCGGTAACCGGGTCACCCACGACGCGGTGCTGCGCGCGCTGCGCGACGACGGTGCCGGCGACACGGCCGGGCGTCCGGTCACCGTCGACCTCGCCCCCGTCACCGACCAGGTGAAGCGTCAGCTGACCCACGACCACGTGCCGCTCGCCGCACGCATCCCGGTGGAGCACACCATGGTCCCGGTGCTCCCGGCAGAACGGCTGGCCTCCCTCCGGAAGGGGTTCCACATGCTCGAAGTCGCCGGTTTCTGGCTCCCGGTGGCGGCGCTCGCCTTCGCCGCCACCGGAATCACCCTGGCCGTCCGCCGCCGCCGCGCCGTCGCCGCGACCGCGCTGGGCACGGCCCTGGGCGGCGGACTGCTCGCGCTGGCCCTGGCCGTCGGCCGCGGCCTCACCCTCGCCGACCTCCCCGACGGCGTGTCCCATCCGGCGGTCGGCGCGGTCTACGACGCGCTCACCGCCACCCTGCGCACGGTGTCCTGGCTCCTGCTCGGCCTGGGCCTCACGGTCGCCCTCACCACCTGGCTGACCCGCCGTCTGCGCCAGGCCCACCCGGCACGACCCCGGCGTACACCGGTCCCACCCGCACCGGCACCGGCACCGCCGGTGTCCACAACCTGCAGATGACGCCGGCGGCCAACCCACAAGACCCCCGGTGTGTCCACACCCTGGGGACGGCCCCGCCCAGTTGCCCCCGGTCCCGGGGAAGTTCCTGGCGCGGGCGGACGGCCCGCCGTAGGCTCGTTCCGTGGACCGACGCCCCGGACGCAGGCTCGGCGTCTGGTGTGCCGGACTGCTGCTGGCCGGAGTCGGCGTGGTGGCCGGCTGCCGGGCCGCCGACACCGACGGCGTCACCCCCGTACCCCAGCTGCTCGCCTTCCTGCCCTGGCTGTTCGTGCCGACCGGCTTCGCCCTGCTGTGCGCGCTGCTGGCCCGCTGGTGGCCGGGCCTGGTGTGCGGGGTCGCCGTACTCGGCCTGCTCGCCTGGTACCAGGACCCGTACGGCAAGGATCCCGAGCCCGGCGGTCCGCCGCTCGCCACCCTGCGCGTGCTGGCCTCCAACGTGGAGTTCGGGCGCGGCACCCCCGCCCTGGCCCCGCGGATCCGCGGCCTGCGTCCGGACGTCGTCTTCGTCGAGGAGTGCGAGTACACCTGTCAGGCCGCCCTGGCAGGCGGCTTCGCAACCGCCTACCCGTACCGGCGGGCGGTCCGCGCGGCCGGCTCCCACGGCTCCCTCGTCCTCAGCCGCTTCCCGCTGCGGCCCACCGCGGGCGTGCGCGGCACGATGGGCATGCCCGGCGCCGTCGCCGACGTGCGCGGGCACGCCGTACGCCTCCAACTCGCCCACCCCATGCCCCCGCTGCCACGCCAGGTCGGCCTGTGGCGCCGCGAACTCGGCCGGCTGCGCGCCTTCGCGGCCGCCGACACCCGCACGCCCACCGTCCTCGCCGGCGACTTCAACGCCACCCAGGACCACGCGGCCTTCCGCCGCATCCTCGACACGGGTCTGGCCGACGCCGCCCGCCTCGCCGGACACGACCGCGCCGCCAGCTGGCCCGCGCGCACCGCCTCGGTCATCGGCGCGCAGATCGACCACGTCCTGGTCTCCCCGGACTTCACCGCGACCGGCGCCCGCTTCCTGCGCGTGGCCGGCACCGACCACCGCGCCCTCGTCGTGGATCTCACTCTCCACCAGCGCGGATGACTCCGGGAGAGGGCAGCGGACCGGCGATAATGGCGACATGTCGCGCGAGTTCCCCATCGGCCTCACCCCTCCCGACTGGCTGGTCCGGAACCTCCGCCCTCAGCAGGCTCCCCTCAACAGGGCCGCCATGGCCCGCGCCGCCGTGGCCATGGCCCTCCCCCTCGCGATCGGCCTGGCCGCCGGATACCCGGCGTACGGCGCCCTCGCCTCCATGGGCGCCCTGTCCGGCGTCATCGGCGACACCGCCGACGCCTACCGGATGCGCATCCTCAACATCGCCGTCCCGCAGCTCTTCGGCGCGGTCGGCGTGACGCTGGGCACACTGGTGTACGGCCACGGCTGGTACGCGGTCGCGGCCGTCACCGGCATCGCGCTGCTGTCCGGCATGATCTCGACGATCGGCGCGGTGGCCTCGGTCTCCGGCCTGCTGCTGCTCCTGAACTGCGTGGTCGGAGCGGGCCTCGCCCTGCCCCACCCCTGGTGGCTGGCCCCGGCCCTGATGACCGGCGGCGGCCTGCTGGTCCTCCTTCTGGCCCTGCTGGCCTGGCCGTTGCGCTCCGGCGTCCCCGAACGCGCGGCGGTGGCGACCGCCTACCGCACGGCCGCCACGCTCCTCACCGTGGCCGGCACGGACCGCACCGAGGAGTACGACGACGCCCGCCGCGCCGTCACCCAGTCCCTCAACCAGTCCTACGACCTGATCCTGGCCCGGCGCGCCCGCCAGCACGGCCGCAGCAGCGAACTCACCCGTCTGCTGGCCCAGTTGAACGCCATCACGCCCGTGGTGGAGGCGGCCCCCGCGGCCCACCTGGCCGGCCGGCCCCTGCCGTCCCGGATCCCCGAGGCGCTCCACCACCTGGCGCAGGCCGTCGAAACCGGCTACACGGGCCCGATAGCTCTCGACCTGCCGGCACCGGTGTCGGAGACCGCCCGCGCGGTGGACCACGCCCTGCGTCACACGGCGGAGGTCGTCACGGCCCCCGACGTAGACCCCCGGGGCATCGACGACCGCCTGGGCCGCCCCGCGGCGCTGGGCATCCGCACGGCGAGGGCGGCCCGCAACGTCGTCCTGTCGGCCAACTCCTGGCGTTACGGCCTGCGCCTCGCGGTGTGCATCGGCATCGCCCAGGCACTGGTGTCGTTGATCCCCGTTCCCCGCTCCTACTGGGTGGCCCTGACGATCACCTTCGTCCTGAAGCCCGACTTCGGCTCGGTCTTCTCCCGCGCCCTGCTGCGCGCCCTCGGCACGGTGGCGGGCCTGGTGATCGCGGCGGTGGTCCTGGCGGAGGTCCCGCCGGGCTGGTGGGACGTCACGGCGATGCTGCTCCTGGCCCCGCTGATCCCGGCACTGACCCCGCGCGGCTACGGCTACCAGACGATGGCGATCACCCCGGTGATCCTCCTCCTCTCGGACATCCTGAACCACCAGGGCACAGCGCTGCTGCTGCCCCGCCTGACGGACTCGCTGCTGGGCTGCGGCATCGCCCTGACCGCCGGCTACCTGCTCTGGCCGGAGAGCTGGCGCACGCGGGTCGGCGACCGCCTGGCCGACGCGGTGGCGGACACGGCGACGTATCTGGAGGCGGCCTTCGCCCCGGCCGACGACCCCTCCGCCACGGCCCGTATGCGCCGCCGCCTCTACCGCGACCTGTCGCTGATCCGTACGGAGTTCCAGCGGGCCCTGACCGAACCACCGCCGACCGGCCGCCGCGCCGCCGCGTGGTGGCCGCTGGTCGTGGCGGTGGAACGTATCGTCGACGCGACTACGGCGGCCCGCGTCCGCGTCGGGCACGGGGCGGCGCCTCCGTCCCCGGCCGAGATCGCCCAGATCTCCCTGCAGCTCCGGGAGCTGTCCGAGGGCGTACGGGACGCGGAAACCCTGACACCGGTCCGCACGGATCTCACCGGGCCGGCGGGCAGTGTCCTGGAACCCCTCCGGCAGGAGGTCGCGGCGGCCCGGTCGCTCGCTTCCCCCCGCTGACCGCTTCGCTAACCTTACGTGTCCGTCCTGGCCAGGGATCGACGGGCATCACCTCATGAAGGGTTGCGCACATGGGCATTCTCACTCTCCTGCGGAACGCATTCGGCCGCTCTCGCAAGGCACGCGCCGCCGAGGCAGAGGGTGCGGACCGCCTGCCGGCCCAACAGCCCGCACCGACCTCACAGACCCCCGAGCCTCACGAGCCGACGCCCACCGTCCCCGAGCCCCGCCGCTCGGCCTCCGGCGAACACGACCTGGTGTCAGCGGCCTTCGACAACATCGAGGTACCCCACCCCTCGGAACCGACGGACCCCGAGCCCGAGACGCCGACCGGGGAAGGCACCGCCCCGAAGCCCGAGGAGAAGGCGGAGGAGAAGGCGGAGGAGAAGGGGGAGACCGAGGCCCCGGCCGAGGAGAACGCGAAGGCTGAGACCCCGGCGGAGGACAAGGCGGAGACCGAGGCCCCGGCCGAGGAGAACGCGGAAGCCGAGACCCCGGCGGAGGACAAGGCGGAGACCGAGGCCCCGGTCGAGGATAAGGCCGCCGAGAACACCACCGAGCCGAAGGCCGAGGAGAACGCGAAGGCCGAGACCCCGGCCGAGGAGAACGCGGAGACCGAGACCCCGGTCGAGGAC